>JANXXR010000133.1 GCA_025350525.1 Deltaproteobacteria bacterium | reverse complement strand
CGGGGCGGCGGCCGGCGTGGCGGCTCCCGCGGCGGGGCGCCCCGGCGGCGGCGCGGCGACGGCGGCGCCCGGCTTCTTCTCCTCGGCGTAGTGGTCCTGGATGGCCTGCACGATCTCGCTGTCGCCCGCCAGCATGGGCTTGATGCGCTTGCCGGTGTGGAAGGCGAGCTGATCGACGGCGGACAGGTCGGTGGGATCGCTCATGGCGATGGCCACCACCTCGCTGCGCCCCATGCCCGAGATCTCGTAGGGGAAGACGTGGAGCTTCTCGGCGATCTGCTTGCTGACGAACTTGACCGCCCGCTCGTCGATCTTCGCCTCGGCCAGCTTGACCGCCGGCATGTTGAGGTGCTTGGAGAGCGCGACGACGACGTCGGCCTCCTTGCAGAAGCCCTTTTGCACCAGCACCGCCCCGAGCTTGCCGCCCCACTGCTTCTGGTGGCCGAGGGCGCTCTGCAGCTGGTGCTCGTCGACGACGCCGAGTTCGGTGAGCAGCTGTCCGAGGCGCTTACGGGGCGGCATGGGAGTCTCCGTTCCTTTACCGCTTCACTCGCGCAAGGTACTCGTCGCGCGAGAAGACGCCCTTCTCGATCAGGAGCTCGACCATGGCCTTGAGGGCGGCCACCGAGCGGCGCTGCGTGTCTTCCACGCCCTGCAGCACCTCGACGGCGCTGTGGCGGGGCGCGCCGTTTGCGGCCGGCGCCTGCTTCTGCGGAGGCGGCGGCGCCGAGGGCGCGGTGGGCGGCGCGTTCTTGGCTGCCGGGCGCGGGTCCTGGGTCACCACCGACTGCCCGCTGTTGTTGACCACCTTCATGGCCGAGTGCTCGCCCTCCTCGCCGAACAGCTCCTCGCCGCGATACCAGCGCGAGATGGCGGTGCGGATGGCGCTGGCGCCGGCCAGCTGCGCTTCGATCTTCTTCGCGCCCGTGAGCGAGCGCAGGTGGTCGGTGACGCCCAGGTTGAGCGGGTCGCTCATGGCCACGAGCACGGTGCGGCCCTCGTCCTTGAGCTGCATGGGGACCAGGCCGAACTCCTCGGCGACCTCAGGCGGAACCAGCGCCAGCGCCGCGCGGTCGCCGGGGCCAGTCAGGTCGGCGCGGGGGATTCCCGTCTGCTTGGAGAGCGCGCGGACCAGCACCTCTTCGGTGAGGAACTCCATGCGGACGAGGATGTCGCCGAGCTTGCCTCCCCATTGCTGCTGCTCCGCGAGGGCGGCGCGAAGCTGCAAGTCGGTGATGACGCCCGCCTTGACGAGCAGGTCGCCGATCTTGATCCGCATGATGCGCGATACTAGTGGAACCTCAGACGGAGCGGCAACTTTCTGCTGAGGGCTATTCGACCTCTTCCACCCGCATGCCCTGCGGCACGCCGAGCAGGAAGGCACCTTGCGGAGGCGGCTTGCCGGCGATGAGGTTGCGCAGCCGCAGATCGACCTTGGTCTTCCCCAGCGGGGCCTCGAGGTGGATGAGCCGCGGCAGCTGGGCGCCCGCGCTGTCGTCGTGCTCGTCGAGGGTGACTTCCCAGAGCAGGTCGCCGCGCTCGGTGCTGCGGCGGACCCGGGTCACACGGAGGTCGCCGCCCAGCCAGACTTGCTCGACGGTGCCCGGCGCCGCCAGCACCAGGAGGGTGCCGTCGCCTTCCCGCTTCGCCGATTGCGGCTGCGCGTCGCGCAGGTCCGGGATGGCGCCGCTCAAGAGCGAGACCAGCTCGTCGGGCGTGAAGGGCGCGGGGATGAGGCGGCTCAGGTTCCGCGGCGAGGCCGGCCCCCGGTAGAAGACGTTGTTGCGCAGGTCGAGGAGCGCGAATCGGCCCTGGTCGGCCACCAGCACCGCCGCCGGATCGCCGAGCGGGGTCAGCGCCTCGATGCGGATCGAGCCCGGGCGCTTGACCGAGAGGTGCAGCGCGTAGCGGCCGCCGTTCTCGGGCGCCTCGACGAAGGCCTTGCCGTCGCAGGACAAGGTCTCGGGGATCCGGTGCGCCGCCTGCGCCTGCGCATAGAGCGCCGCCGCATCCGGCCCCGGGCCGGCCACCACCTGCGCCTTCGGGCAACCGGCGCTCAAAAGCCAAAAGCAAAGGCCCACCACGGAGGCACGGGGGGCACGGAGAAAAAAAATTTTTTTTTCGGGGGGGGCCGGCCACCTGAGGAGGTCGGCTTGGGCACGAAACCAAAAGCCTCCGTGCTCTCCGCGCCTCCGTGGTGGATTTGAGCCCGTGTTCATTGGCCGAAGGGTGGCGGGCCGGACTTGCCCTTTGCCGAGGCGAGCGGGGCGTCGGAGGTCCGGGCGCGGACGTCTTCCAGCTCATGCTTGGTGTCGGTCAACGCGTCGTTGGTGTTGCGCAGCCGCTCCGAGAGCACCTGCACGAAGCTCCAGAGCAGCTTCACCGCCAGCAGCGAATCGCGCCGCATCAGCTTGAGCAGCGAGTCGCGGTCGATGGAGACGGCCGAGGTCTCCTCGACGGCGTGCACGGTGGCGGAGCGGGGCGCCTGGTCGACGAGGCCCATCTCGCCGAAGTGGCCGCCGGCCTTGAGCTGGGCGATCTTGTGCCCGCTCTTCATCACGTCCACCCTGCCGCGGAAGAGCACGAACAGCTCGTCGCCCTGCTCGCCCTCCTTGATGATGCCCTGCCCCTTCTCGAACTGCCGCCCCCGGGCGATGCCGAGGATGGCCAGCAGCTCCTTGTAGGTCATGTGCTGGAAGAGCGGGATGCGGCGCAGGATCTCGGTCTTGCCCTCGACGTCGGTGGTCTCCTCGTCCTGGTCGGCGTCGATGGAGAGGCAGATGGCGGTGACGTTGTCCTTGCCGCCGCGTTGCAGGGCGAGGTCCACCAACAAGTCGGGGAGCTTGTCGCGCTCCTGCGCGAGCAGCTGCGGGAGCTCGGCGTCGTCGAGGTAGCCGTGCAGGCCGTCGGAGCAGAGGACGAAGAGATCTCCGGGCAGCAGATCGGTGACCAGCGTGTCGACGGCCACCGACGGCTGGATGCCGACCGCGCGCGTGATCACGTTCTTGTTCTCGGCGGTGGCCACCTGCTCGCGGGTGATCAGGCCGCGCTTGAGCTGCTCCTGGATGATGGTGTGGTCCTCGGTCAGCTGGTGCGCGCGGCCGTTGCGATAGAGGTAGACGCGGCTGTCGCCGACGTGGCCCACCACCGCCTTCTTTCCGGCGGCGAGGAGCGCCACCACCGTCGTCCCCATGCCGCGCTTGCCCAGGTCGCTGCCGGCGATGGCGTAGATGTCGGCGCAGGCCTTGTGGATGGCGCGCTCCATCAGCGCCGCCACGTGGTCCCGCGCCTCGGCGGTGGGCGAGGCCGCGAACGACTCCAGCACCGGCTTGCCGTCGGCCAGCGCCTCGCGGATGGACTTCACCGCCTGCGCGGAGGCGACTTCGCCGGCGGCGTGGCCGCCCATCCCGTCGGCGACGATGTAGAGGCCCAGGCCGTCGTCGGAGAGGAAGGCGTCCTCGTTGTGTTTGCGCTTGCGCCCGATATCCGTGCGGGCCCAGCTTCGGATGACGGGCATTGCCGCGCACTGTATCCGTTGATCGCTCGAACGCAAGGCTCCTCCGGTTGCCCCTGTCAGGCCTCCGTGCTACTCGCGCAGGCCCATGGCCCAGACCCAGCTCCGCGCCTACGTCTTCCTCGATTCGCTGCAGCCGCAGCTGGCCGCGCACATCTGCACGACCTGCCGCGGCTACTTCCCGGTGCCCTATGTTGCCTCGCTCTTCGTCGAGATCGCGCCGGGGATGGCCATCCACCAGGTGATCGACACCGCGCTCAAGTCCACCGCCGTGCACCCCGCCACGCTGGTGGTCGAGCGCGCCTTCGGCATGCTGGAAGTGCACCACGAGGACAAGGGAGAAGTGCGCAGCGCCGGCGACGCCATCTTGAAGCACCTCGGGGCCAAGGAAGAGGATCGCGTGAAGCCCAAGGTGATCTCCAACACCATCATCCGCGCCATCGAACCGATGCACGCGATGATCCTCGACAAGATCCGCTTCGGCCAGATGATCGAGCCGGGCGAGTCGCTCTTCATCCTCGAGACCGAGCCGGCAGCGTACGCGGCACTGGCGGCCAACGAGGCCGAGAAGGCCGCCAACGTGAAGCTGGTCGACGTGACGCCCTATGGCGCCTATGGCCGCCTCTACCTGGGAGGCAAGGAGTCGGAGATCGACTCGGCCGCCGAGGCTGCCGTCGCCGCGATCAAGGCCCTGTCGGGCAAAGAGACTCCGTCCAAAGAGAAGTGATTCGCAGCACTAACAGTTTCACCAA
>JANXXR010000111.1 GCA_025350525.1 Deltaproteobacteria bacterium | reverse complement strand
GTCGGCCCACTTCAACACCATCTGATAGGCAGCGTCCTGCTGCGGTCCTTCGAGCTGCTAGTTCCGCGGCCTCGCGAATTTCTGCTTCCCCGGGATAATTCAAGATCTGCCCGCGCCCTTCCGGAAAGTACCCGCTGCGCGATCCCCGTCTATCCATGCTCACCGCCAATAGTCAATGGTCAAGATGGCGCGTATGGCCAAAGAGACCACCAAAGGGAAGCGATGGGCAGCGCGAGTGGCAGAGTGGCGGGAGAGCGGGTTGACCTCGACGGTGTTTTGCGAGGGGCGTGATTTCACAGCAGTGGGATTGCGCAACTGGGCGTATATCCTGAAACCTGAAACGGCGCTGCGCGGTGAGTGTGGCGGCCAGCGACGAGGCGAGACGATCGGTGCGGATGGTGCGCGTCGAGACCGCTTCAGTGGCAGCCACCACCCTGACGACGAGGCCCGCGACGCCTTTATCGACCGCGACGTTGACCATCGAGCTGGGCGCGACGCGCCTGGTGGTGGAGACGGGCTTCGACTGCTCGACGCTGCGCAGCGTGCTCGAGGTGCTGGCGCAGTTGGGCGACTCGGTGCGGAGATGATCCCGCGCGGGGTGGAGGTGTTCGTGGGCGTCGAGTCGATCGACTTGAGGTGGGGATTCGAAAGGCTGGCTGGCCTGGTCGCCGAGCGCCTTGGGCGGCCTGCGCGGTCAGGCGCGCTCTTCGTGTTTCGTGGGCGTCGCGGGCACGCGATCAAAGTGCTGTTCTTCGACGGTAGCGGACTGTGCCTGTTCTACAAGCGCCTCGACCGCGGCACCTTCCGCTGGCCCGAAGCGCTGGCGCCGGACGCCACCAGCATTTCCGTGGACGAGCGCGCGCTCGAGGCGCTCCTCGACGGCATTGACGTCGACGCACCAGCGCGGCGATTGCCCAAATCGCGCACGCACTGATTTATTGATCACTCGCGTGGCGATTTGTCGCGCGAGGGGATCGACAACTTGATCCGCAGTTGTTACGTCAGTGCTCGCCGATGAGCGCCACGGACACGCCGACGTCGACAAAGGGGCAGAGCAGCGACGTGCTGGTGGCGCGCGTCGCGGCGCTCGAGGCGGCGCTCTTCACCTCACGCGAGCGCGTAGCAGAGCTCGAGCGGGAGCGCGACACGCTGCGCGCTTCGTATGATCGCCTGCGGCTCGACCTCGAGCTCATGCGCCGCCGCATCTTCGTCGCCAAAGCCGAGCGCATCGACACCGCGCAGCTCGAGCTCGAGTTCGCCGACAAGCTCGCCGCCCTCGACGCGCTGTCGGCGATGCTCGACGGAAATGCGAGCGGCGACGACGACCAGACGGGGCCGCCCGCAAAGCCCGCGCGCAAGAAGCCAGTCGGACGGCGCAACTTGCGCGAGGCCGATCTTCCCGAGGAGCGCATCGAGCTTTCAGACCCGACCCTCGACGCCATGGTCGCCCGCGGCGAGGCCGAGCGCATCGGCTTCGAGGAGAGCTGCAAGCTTGGTTGGAAGCGCGGCGGCCTTCGCCGCATCGTCGTCGCGCGCGTCAAGTACCGCATCCCTGGCGACGTGCCAGAGACCACCACCATCTCCACGGCGCCGATGCCCGCCGAGACCTTCGTGCGCTCGCTCGCTGCGCCGTCGCTGCTCGCGCGCATCGCTATCGACAAATACTGCGACGGCTTGCCGCTCCACCGCCAAGAAGATCGCTTTGCTCGCGACGGCCTGCGCCTCGACCGCGGGACCATGTGCCGGTGGATGGAGGACGCCGGCGCCACCGCCGGCGCGACGGTCATTGCCGCCGCGCGCACAGAGGCTTTGCGCACCGCCTTCTGCATTGCCACGGACGCCACTGGCGTCGCCGTACAGCCGCTGCGCGACCACAACCGCCGCCAGCCATGCCGGCGCGGCCACTACTTCGTTCAAATCGCCGACCGCGATCACGTCTTCTTCGAATACACCCCCAAAGAGACCAGCGCCGTCGTGGCCAAGCTGTTCGAGGGCTTCACCGGCTATGTGCAGGCCGACGCCAAGAGCGTCTATGACATCCTCTTTCGTCCGCCCGAAGATCCACCGC
>JANXXR010000023.1 GCA_025350525.1 Deltaproteobacteria bacterium | reverse complement strand
CCAAGACCTCCGACGTGGCCGGCGACGGCACCACCACCGCCACCGTGCTGGCCCAGGCCATCTACCGGGAGGGCTCGAAGCTGGTCGCCGCGGGTCACAACCCCATGGAGATCAAGCGCGGCATCGACAAGGCCGTCGAGGTCGTCACCGCCGAGCTGAAGAAGCTCAGCAAGCCGACCAAGGATCACAAGGAGATCGCCCAGGTCGGCATCATCTCCGCCAACGGCGACACCACCATCGGCAACATCATCGCCGAGGCCATGGAGAAGGTCGGCAAGGAAGGCGTGATCACCGTCGAGGAGGCCAAGGGCCTCGAGACCACCCTCGAAGTCGTCGAGGGCATGCAGTTCGATCGCGGCTACCTCTCGCCCTACTTCGTCACCGACCCCGAGCGCATGGAAGTGGTGCTCGAGGATCCGTACATCCTCATCCACGAGAAGAAGATCTCGTCGATGAAGGACCTCCTGCCGCTGCTCGAGCAGGTGGCCCGCGCCGGCAAGCCGCTGCTCATCATCGCCGAAGAGGTCGAGGGTGAGGCGCTGGCGACCCTGGTCGTCAACAAGCTGCGTGGCACGCTGAACGCCGCCGCCGTCAAGGCGCCGGGCTTCGGCGACCGCCGCAAGGCCATGCTCGAGGACATCGCCACGCTGTCGGGTGGCCGGATGATCGCCGAGGACCTCGGCGTCAAGCTCGAGACCGTGCAGCTCAAGGACATGGGCCGCGCCAAGCGCGTCACCATCGACAAGGACAACACCACCATCGTCGACGGCGGCGGAAAGAAGACGGAGATCGAGGCGCGGGTGAAGCAGATCCGTACCCAGATCGACGACACCACTTCCGACTACGACCGCGAGAAGCTCCAGGAGCGGCTGGCCAAGCTGGTGGGCGGCGTCGCCGTCATCCACGTCGGCGCGGCCACCGAGACGGAGATGAAGGAGAAGAAGGCCCGCGTCGAGGACGCGCTGCACGCAACCCGCGCGGCCGTCGAAGAGGGCATCGTCCCTGGCGGCGGCGTGGCGTACCTGCGCTGCCTCAAGGCGCTCGAGACCTTGCAGGTGTCCGGCGGCGAGAAGTTCGGCGTCGAGATCATCAAGAAGTCGCTCGAGGAGCCCATTCGGCAGATCGCCGGCAACGGCGGCTGGGAAGGCTCGATCGTCGTCAACAAGGTCCGCGAGGGCAAGGGCGCCTACGGGTTCAACGCGGCCACCGGCGAGTACGAGGATCTGCTGGCGGCGGGCGTGATCGACCCGACCAAGGTGTCGCGCTTCGCGCTGCAGAACGCTGCCAGCGTGGCCTCGCTCATGCTGACCACCGAGGCGATGGTGGCCGAGCGTCCGAAGGACAAGGAAGAGTCCGGCGGCGGCGGCATGGGCGGCGGGCACGGGATGGGCATGTAGTCCGCTGGGGACACGATGCCCGGCTCCGCCGCGGCGATCATGTCCCCGGAGATGTGGCGAAGGCCCGTCGGCGAAAGCTGGCGGGCCTTTGCATTTTGTTCAACGGAGAAGTTCTTCGAGCAGCGATTGGCCGAGGGGCCACATGCCCAGATTCGAGGCGCTTTTGAGATGGCCCAAGGGGCCGGCCTTCAGGTAGCGCGCTCCCCACTGCTGCGCGAAGAAGCGGGCGCGCGGCTCGCTCACGTACTCGTCATTGCTGGAGCCGACCACGATCGCCGGAAACGGCAGAGGGTCGAGCGGCATCGGGGCAAAGCCCACGGTGCCGGAAGGGTACGACGGCGCCTCGACGTCGCTGGGCGCGACCAAGAGCGCGCCGCGCACCTTGGCCAACTCCGCCGGCGTTGCGTCGCGCGCCAGGTGAGCCACCGTGCAGCAGCCGAGGCTGTGCGCGGCCAGCACCACCGGCGACGGCAGCTCGCGCAGCGCCTCGCGGATGCGCCCGGTCCAGTCTTCGCGGCGAGGCCGCTCCCATTCGTCCTGCAGCACGCGGCGGGTGTCGCCCCGCTCGCGCTCCCAGTTGGTCTGCCAGTGCGTTTTGCCGCTGTTCCAGAGTCCGGGAATGGTCAGCACGCGAATCATCGGGAGAGGCTGCCCCGGACCTCGCCTCCAGGCCAGCTCAGGGCAGGAGCTCCAGCGGAGGTCGCGAGAGTGATCTCGCGGGCCTTCTGCTTTTCAGGGATACTGCCCGAAGGGGGTTCCCAATGTCGCGTCTCCTGGCAGCGCTCCTGGTCATCTCGTCCGGCGCTGCTGCCGAGGAGGCCTGGCCCCAGTTTCCCAAGGCGGGCCAGCTCATCCCGATGGGCAACATCGGCATCAGCTACCTGACTGAGGGGAACAACTCGGCGACGCTGGTGCAGTTCGCGCCGACGCTCCTGGTCCTGGCCACGGATCACCTCGTCCTCGGCGCCGCCATCCTCTACCGCTCGATCTCGAGCAATGGGGGCGGCACGACCTCGGGCGTGGGCACGAACCTGATCGCAGGCGGAGCGTTCAGCCTCGATTCGCGCGTCTCCCTCCTCGTCCTGCCATCGGTCGGATACAACCGCCAGAGCTCATCGGGCTCAGGCCCGACCACCCGCAGCGCGGTGTCCCTGGGCATCTACACGCCGCTGCTGATCCACCTCGCGCCTCATTTCTTCCTGGGAATGGGACCGCAGCTCACCACCGACGTGACCGCGAGCACGTCCACTCCTGCCTTCGCTGCGGACAAGCAGACCGCGTTCACCTTCCAGTTTCTGCTCGGCGGCTGGATCTGAGCGGTCATGGACCTGGGCCTCGCCGGCAAATCCGTCCTGCTGGTCGGCGCCGGTCGTGGGCTGGGCGCGGCGGCGGCGCTGGCCATCGCCAGGGAAGGCGCGCGGGTCGCGGTGATGGCGCGCACCCGGAGCGCGGTGGACGCCCGCGCGGAGGAGTGCAAGGCAGCGGGCGCCGAGAAAGTCCTTGCCATCGCCGCCGACGCCCTCGACCCGCCGCAGCTCAAGCGCGCCGTCGAGGCCACGGCGTCGGAGTTCGGCGGCCTCGACGTCCTTGTCACGCTGGTGGGCGGCTCGCTGCCGGGCGGCACCGCCGAGCTGACCTCTGCCGACTGGGAGACCGCCTTCGACAAGAACCTCTGGCCTTCGCTGCGCGCCAGCCGTTACGCGCTCCCGCACCTGATCGCAGGCGCCGTCCGCCGCGGCTTCTCCACCGCGCACTCGGCCCACGCGCAGGAGGCCGTCACCCAGGAGCCGGTGGCGCGCGAGCCGGGCGTCATCCTCCACGTCGCCAGCATCTACGGCCGCGAGGGCGGCGGGCCGCTCAGCTACAACACCGCCAAGGCCGCGCTGATCGCTCTCGCCCACGAGCAGGCCCGGGAGCTCGCGCCCCGCGGCGTGCGCGTCCTCTCGGTGGCGCCGGGAAGCATCCTGCATCCGGGCGGCTCGTGGGAGCGCCGGCTGCAGACGGATCCGGCCACCACGGTGGCCTTCGTGCACCGCGAGATCCCCTTCGGGCGCTTCGGCACCGCCGAGGAAGTGGGCGAGGCGATCGCCTTCCTGGTCAGCCCCCGCGCGAGCTGGGTAGCAGGCGCCTGCGTGGTCATCGATGGCGGGCAATCGCGCGCCTTCTGAGCGCGCCGCGCATCTCATCCACCATGAAGAGCGTGAAGATCTACACGACGCCCAGCTGCCCGTTCTGCGTGCGGGCCAAGCGGCTGCTGGAGAGGAAGAAGGTGCCGTACCAGGAAGTGGACGTGGCGAGCGACGACGAGGCGCGCCTGCGCCTGATGGAGCAGACCGGCCTGCGCACGGTGCCGCAGATCTTCATCGGCGAGAAGCTGGTGGGCGGCTCGGACGACCTCTACGCGCTCGAAGAGCGCGGCGAGCTGGACGCGCTGCTCCAGTAGTTCAGCCTGGGAAGAGCAGGCGCGCGATGGCGTTGGAGGCCTCGACGATGGAGCGCGGCTCCAGGAGCGGCGGCGCGGCGGCGAGCCCCACCAGCGCGAGCAAGAGGCCGATGCGGGCGGGCCTGCGCACCGGCAGCGTGTCGAGGAAGAGCAGCGGCAGCATCAGCAGGCTGGTGCCGGCGAAGCAGGCCAGCGCGGGAGGGAGCCCGTTGGCGGCGAGCGCGGAGGCGACCACGCCCGCCGCGGCGAAGTGGAAGAGGTCGCGCCCGTTCCCCGCGAACCAGCGCCCGCGGTAGGTCTCGGCGAGCGAGCGCGACAGCTCGAGCAGCGCCGTGGCCGAGAGGACTGCTAATACGCCCATCGCGATGCCCAGCGGCGGCG
This sequence comes from Deltaproteobacteria bacterium, assembly GCA_025350525.1. Classification (GTDB taxonomy): domain Bacteria; phylum Myxococcota; class Myxococcia; order Myxococcales; family 40CM-4-68-19; genus 40CM-4-68-19. The sequence continues at coordinate 1,974 of JANXXR010000023.1, read as the reverse complement.
AGACGAAGGGGTCGTAGGCGCCGAGCGGTTCCACCTGGCGTCGCATAGCACGCTGCGCACTTGACCGCGACCGCGCGACCGGCACAATGCGCGCCGTGCGATCTGCCGCGCTTGCGCTGCTCCTCACCTGTGCCTGCATCGAGCGGCCCTTCGACGAGGCGCCGGCGCAGGCCGTCCGCGCCAAGGTGGATCGCTCCACGCTGCGGGACCTCCTCGGCCCGCCGCCCGCCAACGCCACGCCGGTGGGCGCCGTCTTCGGCAACGCCGCCGAGCTGCTCGCCTACCAGCTGGAGCCGCCCGCGCTGGTGGCCGGCCAGCGCTCGAAGCTCACGCTCTACTGGAAGTGCCGCGCCGAGCTCGAGCCCTGGCACATCTTCGTCCACCTCGACGACACCACCGGCTCCGGCGAGCGCATCCACGGCGAGCACGATCCCGCCGGCGGACGCTTCCCCACCGACGCCTGGAAGCCGGGCGACCTGATCGCCGACTCGTTCTCCTTCATCCCCGGGCGCACGCCGCTCTTCCTCTTCCTCGGGTTCTACTCGCAGGGCGAGAGCCGCCTGACGCTGACCAGCGCGGGCCGCGGCCGCGACGACGGCAACAACCGGCTCATGGCCGGCATCCTGCCCATGGCCCACTGATGCGCTTGCTTCTGGCCGCGCTGCTCTTCCCCTGCACGGCGCTGGCGCACCAGACCTCCGTCTCCTACAGCGAGCTCGAGGTCCGCGGCCACGAGGTGCGGGGCACGCTGCGCTTCGCCCTCGCCGATCTGCGCACGCAGGTCGAGGTGGACCCCGAGCGCCTGCCGGCGCAGGCCCTGCAGCGGCTCCTGCTCGATTCGTTTGTGCTCAAAGCATCGGAGCAGCCCTGCCCGCTGCAGCAGGGGACGACGGCGGCGGCCGACGGGCCCGACGGTGTCGCCCTGCACGCCTCCTGGCTCTGCCCGGCCGAGGTCGAGGCGCTCTCGGTGCGGGTGGGCTTTCTCGAATCCTTTCCCGCCGGCCACGCCCACCTCGCGCGGGTCTCGTTCGGGCCGGGCGAGATCTCGCAGCGGGTGGCGCAGCTGGAAGACCCGGGCTTCGAGGCGCGGCGGACGCGGAGCGCGCCGCAGGAGTTCCGCCGCTTCCTGCTCCTCGGCATCCAGCACATCTTCACCGGCTACGATCACATCGCCTTCCTCATCGGCCTCTTGCTGCTGGGCGGCTCGGTGCGCGAGCTGGTCAAGATCGTCACCGCCTTCACCGTGGCGCACTCGATCACGCTGGCGCTGGCCGCGCTCTCCCTGCTGGCGCCGCCGGTGCGGGTGGTCGAGCCGCTCATCGCCCTGAGCATCGTCTTCATCGGCGTCGAGAACCTCTGGGCGCTGCGGGGGCAGCGGGCCGTGCAGGCGCTGCGGCACCGCTGGATGGTGACCTTCGCCTTCGGGCTGGTGCACGGCTTCGGCTTCGCCGCCGTGCTGCGCGAGCTGGATCTGCCGCGGGCCGTGCTGGCCACCGGGCTGGTCTCCTTCAACCTCGGCGTCGAGCTGGGGCAGGTCTGCATCGTGCTGGCGGCCCTGCCCCTCCTGACCCGGCTGCGCAGGACGCCCCGCTTCGCGCTGGCGGCGTCGGCCTGCGTCTCGGCGCTGGGCGCGATCTGGTTCTTGCAGCGGCTCTTCTGATCAGCTGCGCTTCTGCAGCCGCGCCGTCACCAGTGCGCGCATCGACTTGAGGTCGAAGGGCTCTCCACCGTGGGCGCGGCGGTGCGCTCGAGGAAATCGCGCGCACCCTGGGTGAAGGCGCCGCCGGTGAGGAACATCACCTGGGTGGCGACCTCGGGCGCCTCTTTCTCCAGCGCCGCGTAGAAGTCCATGCCGGTCATGTGCGGCATCATCAGGTCGCAGAAGATCAGGTCGAACCGCTCGCCGCCGCGGATGCGCTTGAGCGCCTCGGCGGCGGAGGTGAGGCTGACCACCTCGTGCGCCGAGAGCGCCCG
>JANXXR010000010.1 GCA_025350525.1 Deltaproteobacteria bacterium | reverse complement strand
CGGGCTGGCCCTGGCCGAGGTTGCACCAGGAAGGATCGGCGCTGCGGTAGCCGAGCTTGTGCGCCTCCGAGGTCACGTAGATGACGCCCGTGCGCGGCACGGCGCGGAAGGCGGGGATGTTGAAGTCGTCGCTCACGCGGCGAACCTATCAGAAGCGCGGCAGCCTCACTCCCTGCGTCAGTGCCGCCTCGAACAGGTCGCCCACCCGGGCCAGCCGGGCCGGCAGGGTGCGCAGGTTGAACTGCGCGGGGTCAAGGCCGGGTTTGACCTCGCTCCACTTGAGCGGCGCCGAGACGTGAGCGCCCGGAGCGCCGCGCGGCGAATAGGCCGCCACCACCGTCTTGCCATAGGCGTTCTGCAGGCAGTCGAAGTAGAGCCGCCCCTCGCGCTTGGAGAGCGACCGCTCCAGCGTCACGCCCTTCACCTGCCGCGCCACCGTCTCGCCGACCTCGAGCGCGAAGGCCTGCGCGTCGTCGAAGCTGTGCCCCCTGGCGAGCGGAACCAGGATGTGCAGCCCGCGCTTGCCGGTGGTCTTGGGCAAGCTGGGCAGGCCCAGCCGCTCGAACATGCCCTGCAGGATCTGCGCGATCTCGATGGCCTGCTCGATGCCGCGGCCCTCCGCCGGGTCGAGGTCGAAGACCACCCAGTCGGGCTGGGTCAAGCTGCCCGCCCGCGAATGCCAGGCGTGGATCTCGAGCACCGCGTTCTGCGCCAGCCAGCGCAGCGCCTCGGGCGAATCGGCGATGAGGTGCTTGACGCTCCCGCGCTTGGTCTGCGACGGCGTCTCGACGGCGGTGAGCCAGCCGGGCGCCTTCTCGCCCAGATCCTGCTGATACCAACTTGCCTTGTCGATCCCCTGATTCCAATGAATCAAGGTCAATGGCCGATCCCGTAACGCCCGCAGGAGCGGCTCGGCCACCGCCGCATAGTAATCCGCGAGATCCTGCTTGGTGATCTTATCCTCCGGATACAGCAGCCTCCCCGGATTGGAGAGCGCCACCTTCGACGCAGGCTGTTTTGAACTCTCGCCTGAAGCCTGAGACCTGATGCCTGAAGCCTGAGGTCCCAGGCTCTTCTCCCTCAAACACTCCTCCACCTTCTTGTCCGCTCGCAACCCCTGAAAGGCCGGGTGCCGCAGCTTCCCGTCCGCCGTCCACTCGGTGAAGCGGACCTGCGCCACCAGCCGCGGCTTCACCCAGTGCGCCGCCCGCAGCCGTGGAGCGCCGCGGGCAGGGGCGGCCTCCACCGCATCCTTGAAGAGCTCCTCCTTCAATTCGGCCCGCTGCTTCACCGAAAACCCGGTCCCGACCTTTCCGGCAAATTCATAGCCGCCCTTGCCGTCCGCGACCGCGAGCAAAAGCGCGCCCAGCGATCCCGCCGCTGCGCCCTTCCCCGGCGTCCAGCCGATGATGGCCAACTCCTGGTTCGCCTGGACCTTGAGCTTGAGCCATTCCCGCGAGCGCCCTTTCTCATAGAGCGATTGCGGCGCTTTCAAGATGAGCCCTTCCATCCCGCGCTGGCGCATCTTCTCCAGGGCCGCCTCGGTGGGCCCTGGCGCCTCCTCCGAGAGGCGCAATTCCGGCGGCGCGTTGGAGAGCAGGCTGCGCAGCAGATCGCGGCGCTCGCGCAGCGGGCGCTGCCGCAGATCCTCGCCGTCGAGCCGCAGCAGATCGAAGGCGAAGAGCATCGCCTCTCCTCCCTGCTGCAAGAGCTCGAAGCGCGGCACGCCGTCGGGGTCGAGCACGCAGATCTCACCGTCGATGACCGCATCCGCGACCACCACGCGCGCGAGCGCCCGCGCCACGCCTGGAAAGCGCGCCGTCAGGTCGAGCGCATTGCGCGTCCACATCGCCACCCGGCCATTGGAGAGCGCCGAGAGCGCGCGATAGCCGTCGTACTTGACCTCGGCCAGCCACTCGCCCAAAGGGGCCGCGTCCACCAGCGTCGCCAGCATGGGCGGCACGAAGGCTTTTAAGATCACCTCGGGCCCTGCCCGCGGCGCCCGCAGCTTTCCGGCGCGCACCGGCCCGCGCGTCGCCACCCGGCCGCTCACCACCGACTCCGGCCGCTCGGCCACCACGTCGAAGGTCTCGCTCTCTTTCCCGTCGTGCGCCTTGAACATGAGCCACTGCGCCTTGCCAGGCGCGCCGCCGTGCGTGCGCAACAGGTGCCATTCGCCCTGCAGCTTGCGCCCCTGGAAGGCGACCCGGATGTGCCCCTTCTTGCGCTGCTGCGAGAGCTGGCCGGGCGGCACGGAGTCGCAGGTTCCGTTGTCCCAGATGAGCGAATCGCCCGCGCCATATTCACCGTCCGGTATCCGGCCTTCGAAGCTGCCGTACTCGAGCGGGTGGTCCTCGGTCTGCACGGCCAGCCGCTTGAGCTTCGGATGGTAGCTCGGCCCCTTGGGCACCGACCAGGAGGCCAGCGCGCCGTCCATCTCCAGGCGGACATCGTAATGGAGCCGGGTCGCGTCGTGCTTGTGCACCACGAAGGAGGGCGGCGCATGCGGCGACTCGACGCCGGGCGCCGGATTATGCTCGGCGCCGGGTGCCGGCTCATTGGTAATGGAGAAATCGCGCTTTGCCTCGTATTCGGGCAGCCGCCTGCGCAGTGGGGCGGCGCGCTTGGGGGGCGCCGCACGCTTGCCGGAAGCCTTGCGTCGCGTGGCCATCGAGATACGGTCGGCACGCGAGGCGGCCGGTGCAAGGCGGCGGGTCAGCGGAAAAAATCGAGCAGCAGCGCATTGACCTCGTTGGGCGCGTCGGCCTGCACCCAATGCGAGGCCTGGGCGATCGCTCGACGCGGGCGTGCGGCACCCAGCGCGGCTCCGGCGCCGCGAGGTCGCTGCCCAGCCAGCGGTCCTCCTCGCCCCAGATCACCAGCGTCTGCGCCTCGACGACGCAGACCCGCGGCGGATGGCGCGCTGCCGCCCGGTAGTAATGGATAGGTCCGCTGCGATCGCGCACGGCCTCGAGGAGGATCTCGATCTCCTCCTCGCCATAGGCGCCCTTGCGCTCGGTCGTATCAGTGAAGCTCTTCCGCAGGCGCGCGTCGGTCATGAAGCGCTCGGGGAGGACGGGCAACTGGAAGAAGAGGATGTACCAGCTCTTGCGCAATTGCCGCGGCTTCCACATTCCATACTTGAAGCGCTGCGGATGCGGGTTGTTGAGCACCGCCAGCCGGCGCAGCTTCGCCGGGTGCCACATGGCGAAGAACCACGCCACTTGCCCGCCCCAGTCGTGCCCGACGACGTCGGCGCGGTCCCGGCCCAGCGCCGCGATGAGCGCTGCCACGTCGCCCGCGAGCGCCTCCATCCGGTAGGCAGCGACCTCGCGCGGCTTGTCGGACTTTCCATAGCCGCGCAGGTCGGGCGCCACCGCGCGATAGCCCGCCGCCGCCAGCGCCGGAAGCTGCGCGCGCCAGGTGACCCAGCATTCGGGAAAGCCGTGCAACAGCAGCACCAGCGGGCCGTCGTGGGGTCCCATCGCCGCGCAGTGCAGGCGAACCTCGCCCGCCTGCACCTCGAAGTGCTCGATGCCCTCTGGAATCACTTTGCCGGGACGCGGCGGCTGGATCGCTTTGGCCGCGATGCGAACACCCCCAGCAGGAGGATGGCGATCAGATCCGCCGGCGCCGCGCTGGTGCAACCCGTGCGTCCCAGCGCCACCGGCGCGTACTCCACGTGCACGGTGGAGGTGATCATCGCGCCGCTGTGCGCGGTGGCGGTGACCACCAGGTCGTTGGGCCCGAGCTTGAGCGGCACCACCACACCAAAGGCGCCCACCGCGTCGAAGTCAACCTGCTCGTCGTTGATATTGAGCGTCTTCAAGTCTGGCAGCTCCGCGACGCCCGACACCAGCACCGAATCCTGATCGACCGTGGTCCCCTCGCTGGGCGAGTCCAGCCGGATGTGCGACGGCGGCAGCGCGTTGCCCGCGGCCATCCGCTGCAGCGTCTGGTCGACGGTGACCAGCTTCACCGGGGTCACGGTCACGCTCTGGTTGGCCGGCTCGAAGCCCTGCGCATCGAACGACAAGGTGTAATCGCCCGCTGCAGCCGAAAGCGCATAGCTCCCGTCCGCGGCGCTGACCGTGTGCGCGCCGCCCGGCAGCAGCGAGACGCCCGCGTTCGGCACCGGGCCGTCCGCCGAGGTCACCTGTCCCTGCACTCCGGTCTGCGGCACCGCATAGTTGACGTGAATGACGCCGCCGCCGGTGCCGCCGGCGTTGGACGCCTCGGCGGTGATGGTGTTCGCGCCCGCGGCCAGCGCGAGCGAGCTGGCAAAGGAGCCATTGACCGCGCTGACCGCCTGCCCATTGATCTTGACGCTGGCAACTGCGGCGTCGCTGACGGTGCCGTGGACCGCGATGGGCGTGGAGGTGACGGTGGCCCCGTCGGCCGGCCCGGTCAGGGCGACGACGGGCGCCGTCACCACCGGCGCCGCCGTCGGGTGGAGCAGGATCGAGCCCCAGGTGGTGCCTCCCGCGCCGACGGTCAGCGCCGCCGCATAGCCCGCGCCCAGCGAAGTGTGGTCGCCGGGATCATATCCATTGAGGGTCGCGACCGGCGTATAGGTCCCGGCAGGGACGGTGATGGCATAGGTGCCGCTGGCGTCGGTGGTGCCGGACCAGGAAGTTCCGCTCAGCCTGACGGTGGCGCGTGGGAGCGGCTTGCGCGTGCCCGAGGCGAGTCCGCAGCAGGCGTCGCCGACGAATCCGGTGAGGAGACCACTGCCGCCGCCGGTCGCGCCGCCGCCGGTGACCAGATCCATATAGTGGGGCCAATCCCAATCGCAGGCGATGTTGTTGTGCCAGGTGGGCGCGCTCGCCCAGGAGTCGCAGGGATCGTGGTGGTGGCCCGAGCCGCCGAAGTATCCGGGGGTGTTGGGGTCGGGAACTTCGTAATGACCGATGATATGCGAACGATCTTTGGGGATATGGAAGGTATCGCAGAGCCAGCGGGTCAGCGCCGCCGACGAGCGGTACATCGCCTCGGTGTACCAAGTGCTGCCGGTATGCGCGTAGCCCTCGTGCTCGATGCCGACCGCGTGCTGGTTGACGGTCCAGTTGCCGGCGTGCCAGGCGGTATCGCCATCGGGTACTTGCTGCGTGATCTGCCCGTCGCTGGAGCGGACGTCGTAATGGGCGCTGGCCTGCGCGGCCGGATTCTGGAACCAGGAGATCGAGCCCGCGTAGCTGCCCTCCATGTCGTGGATGACGATGGTGGTGATGGGGTTGCCGGCGCGGCCGCCGGTATAATTGCTGGTCGAGGCAGGGACGAAGGCGACGCAGGCGCCGCTCGGGCAGTATTCGCCGGAGAGGTCCTGCTCGAGCTGCCCCCAAAGCGCCTGGCCTGCGCTCTCGAACTCCTGCGGCGCGAGGCGGACCTGCTCGCCTTCCACCGAGACGGCGAGCCCGTCGCGCAGCACCCGGTACACCTGGGCGGCGTAGGAGTCGGCGGTCCGGGCGTCGTCCACGCCCGACATCCGCATCACCGCCTGCCACCAGTCGCCCAGGCGGCGCTCGTCGAGGTCGTGGTAGTGCGCGAAGAGTCGGTCGCCCTCTGCGCGCAGCAGCGCCGCGCCGCCGCGGGCGTTGGCGAAGGCGTCGGTGCGCAGCGCTTCCTTGGAGAGCCCGGTGAGGAGCGCGGCCCTGGACAGCGAGCGTGCTTCCGGCGCGTCGGCCCGGTCGATCAGGTGCGACAGGCCGTGACCTCCGTCGGGCGAGGGCGTGTTCATGGAGAGGCGCGCGTCCACCCACGCCATGGCGATGAGCAGCGGCGCGGGCACGCCTTCGAGCGCCGCGGCCCGCTCCAGCTTGCGCTGCAGCGAGGACGGCGCCGGTTCAGGAGCGCGGGCACAGGCGACGCAGGTGAGCGCGGCAAGCGGCAGGGCGAGGCGCATGCGGCGACCCTAGTCCTTCGCCACCACCCTGCCCCCCGGACGAATGACCGAGGCCGAAGGGCTCAGCCGCAGGGCGTCAACCCCTCAGGGCGCGCATCACCGAGGCCACCACCGTGAAGTGGCAGACGGCGGCGGCCACCACCAGGGCGTGGAAGATCTCGTGGTAGCCGAAGACGGCGGGCACGGGGTCGGGGCGGCGCGCGGCATAGATGACGGCGCCCGTCGAATAGAAGAGCCCGCCGAGGAGCAGGACCGTCAGCCCCGAGGCGCCCAGCGCGCCGTGCAGCGCCGGCCAGAAGACGAGGATGGCGGAGCCGAAGCCGATGTAGAGCGCCGCCACCAGCGGCCGCGGCGCGTGCACCCAGAAGAGCGACTGCACGATGCCCAGCGCCGCTCCGCCCCAGGCCAGCGCGCGCATGACCAAGGCGTCGTGCGGGGGGAGCAGCAAAGTAAACGGAGTATACGTTCCCGCGACGAGCACGAAGATGGCGGCGTGGTCGGCGCGGCGCATCCAGCGGCGCGGGCCGGGCGCCCAGTTCGGACGGTGGTAGAGCGCACTGGTGCCGAGGAGGGTGGCGAGGCTCCCGGCATAGATGGCCGCCGCCAGCCGCGCCTGCGCAGGAGCCAGCGCCACCAGCGCCGCGCCCGCGGCCAGCGCCACGAAGAAGGCGAACTGGTGCGAGACGCCGCGGAGGCGTGGCTTCACCAGCGGGACGGTCTCATCCATCGAGCGGGTCTACCGGCGGCGGGTCACTCCATTGTCACGGCGCCTCGGGTACAGTCCGCTGCATGAAGCTCGTCGCGCTGGTGGTCGTCGCCCTCGTGCTGGCGCTGCTCTACCTCGTCGTCCAGCCGCTCGCGGGCAAGGGGCCGCGCTGGGCAGGCCCGCCCGCCGAGGCGGCTCGGCTCGAGTCCACCGTGCGGGCGCTGGTCAAGCTGGGGCCGCGCCACGACCAGGCCGGAATGGCGAAGGCGGCCGACTTCCTCGAGGCGCAATTGCGCGCGCTGGGGCTCTCTCCGGTCTTCCAGGATTATCGATTCGAAAAAGGCAACTATCGAAATCTCAGCGTGCAGCTCGGGCCCCAGGCAGGCCCGCGGCTGGTGGTCGGCGCCCACTACGACGTGCGCGGCCCCTTTCCCGGCGCGGACGACAACAGCAGCGGCACTGCCGGCCTGTTGGAGCTGGCGCGGCTCTTCCAGGCGCATCCGCCGTCGCTGCGCACCGAGCTCATCTTCTATCCCCGAGAGGAGGTGCAGGGGATGGGCAGCGCGGTGCACGCCAGGTCGCTGCCGCCCGGCGCGGTGAGCGCGATGGTGGTGCTGGAGATGATCGGCTGCTTCGATCAGCCGCAGAGGTTTCCCTGGAAGCCGCTCGGCTGGCTCTATCCGTCGCTGGGCGATTACATCGTGGTGGTGGGCCGGCCGCAGGACTTCTTCCTGGTCCGCACCCTCAAGCGCGCTCTCGCCGCGGCAGGCGGCCAGGTCCAGTCGATCAATGCCCCCGAAATCATTCCCGGCATTGGTAATTCAGACCACCGCAACTATTGGCTGCAGGGCATTCATGCGGCAATGGTCACCGATACCGCCTGGTATCGGAATCCCCGCTATCACACGGCGCGGGATACCCCCGAGACCCTCGATTACCTCCGGATGGCCAAGGTCATCGACGGAATCGCCGCCGCCGTCTCAGAGATCCCACGCTGAGCGCCAGGCGCCGATCGACTCCGCATACCGCACGAAGCCGGCATAGAAGGGGTGCCGCGCCACCGTGGCGCTGTCGCCGATGACGATGAGCTTCTTGCGCGCCCGGGTCAGCGCCACGTTGATGCGGCGGATGTCGGCGACGAAGCCCAGCTCGCCCAGCTCGTTGGAGCGGACCAGCGAGACCACCACCGCCTCCTTCTCGCGGCCCTGGAAGCCGTCCACCGTGTCGATCTCCAGCTCCGGCTGGTCGGCCAGCACCTGCCGCAGCTTCTGCGCCTGCCCGTCGTAGGGCGTGATCACGGCGAGGTCCTGCGGCAGCACTCCTGCCGCCAGCAGCTTGCGAACCTCGGCCGCCGCCAGCTCCGCCTCGCCCGGATTCACCTTCGACTCGCTGCCCTCGGGCGTTTCTTCCTCGAAGCCGCGGCCGGCGGTGTCGATCATGACCAGCGGCGCGTCGTCGATTGCATGATGCGCGACCGACGGGTGCGCGCGCAGCTTGCCGGCGTAGAGCGCGTCGCTGGGGTAGCGCATGATCTTCTCGTTCATGCGGTGCTGCTCGGCCAACGTCACCATCGCCGCAGGGTGCGCCGCGCCCAGCCGCTCGAAGAGGGAGATCGAGAGCGCCTGCGCGTCGGGCGAGAGCACCGTGGGCGGCAGCTGCCGGTGGTCTCCCGCCAGCACGGCGCGGTCGGCGCGCAGGAGCGCCAGGTAGACCGCGGGCTCCACCGACTGCGTGGCCTCGTCGACCACGGCGAGGTCGAAGCGCCGCGGGCCCTCGGGCGTCCGGCACCAGTCCTGGAGGACCCGCGACTCGAGGCCGGTGAGCGTCGCGCAGATCACCTGCGCGTTCTCGAGCACGGCGGACGCGGCGCGGTCCTCGAGCTCGCGCGCCTCGGCCATCAGCTTGCGCGCCTCGCGCTCGCAGGCGCGGGCGTCGCTGAAGCGCCCGGGGCCGCGGCGCTGCTTGCTCTTGCGCGCGTCGGCCCGCAGTCGCATCGCCTCCTGCACCAGGTCCCTGGCGATGCGCGCCTGGTCGTGCGCCCGGGTCCGCTGGTCCAGTGTGTGCTCGACCACCGAGGGCAGCACGCGGGCCGGATGACCGAGGCGCACGGCGTCGATGCCAGCCGCCACCAGCCGCTCGACCAGATTGTCCACCGCCAGGTTCGACGGCGCCGAGGCGAGGACCTTCTCGCCCCGCAGCGCGGCCCGGCGGATCACCTCGACCAGCACGGTGGTCTTGCCGGTGCCGGGCGGCCCGTGGACCAGCATCAGATCCTGCGCGCGCTCGGCCAGGTCGAGGGCGGCCTGCTGCTCGGCGTTGAGCGACGCGGCTGCTTCCCCTTGGCGCGGCCGGCTCTCGAACCGCGGCGCCTCCTCACGCAGCACCGCGTGCCAGCGCCGCGCCTCGCGCATGCGCCGCACCGCGCCCGAGAGCCGCTCGTAGGTCACCGACGACGGCTGCAGCTCGATGACCACGCGCCCCTCGGTGGCCCAGTCGGGCGGCGGCTCGTCGAAGGCGATGGCGAGGCGCGCCCGCTGCCGCCGCGCCACCAGGCCACTGGGCGCGTCGTCGGCCTGCTCCCGCTTGGGAAGCACGCGCACGATCGACCCCACGCCGATCTCCGCCCCGCCCAGCTCGCGCCCGCCCGGCCGGGCGTACGTCACCAGCGCGCGACCGGCCAGCCCGCCTTCCTCGACGGCCTCGACGTCCACCAGCACGAAGCCGCGGGCCTCGCGCTGGGCCAGCGAAAGCCGCGCCCGCGCCTCGAGGAAGCGCTCCTTCTCGGCGGCGCGCTCGATGTCGAGGAGCGCACCGAGCGCCTGCAGATGCTGGTCGAGATCCACGGCGTTCCCTATACTCGCAAGCAAGGGAGGCGCGCATGGCGACCATCGAGAGGCATGTCACGAAGACGATCGTGGCGCTGGACGGGACCACGGCTTGCCGCGAAGCCGCCAAGGTGATGCGCGACAAGAAGATCGGCGCCATCGCGGTGCGGGAGGGCGGGCGCATCGTCGGCATCGTCACCGAGCGCGACATGGTGGCGCGGGTGATGGCCTCGGGGGACTCGGGCGCCATGCCCATCGGCGAGGCGATGCGCACCGACCTGCCCCGCCTGCCCATCTCGGCCAGCGAGGTGGAGACCACCGAGGCGATGCGCACGCAGTACACGCGGCACCTCCTGGTCGAGGACGGCGGACAGGTGGTCGGCATCATCTCCATGCGCGACGTGATCCAACTGATGCTCGACGACAAGCAGTTCCTCATCGAGCAGCTACAGACGTACATCGACGGACGGTAGCCACTTTTCAAAAGCGCACCGCGAAGGCGCGAAGTCGCGAAGGGGTTGCCGATACCCGGGCCACCGCCGAGGTGGCGCGTTGCCTCGGGCCCAACCCTTCGTGTCTTTGCGCCTTCGCGGTGAGATTTTGCTGTTCCAGGTTCGCCAGCGGAATCAGAGCGGCGTGAACCAGCCGATCTTCAGCGACACTTCCGCCTGGAGAGGAAACGGCCCGTAGTCGAAGGCGCCGACCGGGACGGTCTGCGGGTTGAGCACGAGGTGCGCGCCCGCCCACGGGTCGAGGAAGAAGTCGCCGGCGAAGCGCCAGATGTATCCGCCGCCGACGGTGAAGACCGTGCTTTCCCAGCGTGCGGTTCCCGGCACGCCGTCGTGCTCGATGCTGTTCTGCCAGACCTCGAAGCCGGAGCCGACCCACGGTCCGTCGAGGCGGGGGCCGAAGGTGTAGTCGATGATCGCCGCCAGAACCGTCGTCGTCGGATGGTGAAATCCCGGTGACGCGAAGGCGAACAGGTCCGGCGGCTCCAGGTGCGCGCCGACCAGGCGGAGGCGGACATGATCGATCCCGAGCCACACCTGCGGCGCGTACCCGAGCTTGCCGTTGGCGGCGCTGAGCGCGGAGGGGAGCAGGTCGACGTTGAACCCCAGCGCGAGGCGGGTGCGGTGCTCGACGAACTCGTCGGCTCGGGCGGCGTGCGGCAGCGCCCCGAGCGCGAAGACGAGCGCCGCCGCACCGATCGCGGCCTTCCGGTCGAAGCGCACCTGGTGCAGCCAGCCGGCGCCAACCAGGGTCAACACGGCTCCGAGGCCCAGGTACACCGCCTGCAAAGGCGGATGGCCCGAGTACCCCACAATGGCGATCTCGACCGCCAGCCAGATGAGCAGCGCGCCTCCGGCCGCGAAGGCGAGGAAGGGCGCGATCGGATTGCGCCGAAGGGCTAGCGCCGCCGCACCCACCGAACCGACGCCGAGGATCGCGAACAGGATCGCGCCCGGCGCGAAGTAGTCGTGGAAAGGCGAGCCGGCCAGCGCCGGCACCGGGAGCGGAAGGATCTCGCCGTTGGGTCCTGCCATGAGCGCCAGCCCGCCACAGAGGGCGCCGCTCCCCAGGAACAACTCGAGTGCAATCGCCGCGCGCGCGAGGCGGCCGATTCCCCATTTCGCGACCTGTGCCATGCAGGGTGAGGCTGCAAGAGGCGCGCCGCCGGGAGCGCCCTCGACGGAAGCTTCCCATGCAGCGCCACTTTGCGAATCCGTTGCGACTGCGCGCAACGGCTGCGCTCAGCTCTCGCGCAGCGCCGCCCGCATTCCTTCCGCCGCCTTCTCGAAGGCCTCCCGCGCCCGCCCCAGCCGGAACGGGCCCAGCCGCGGCAGGCCGTCGATGGCCACCGCGCGCACCGAGGAACGGTCCGGAATCCGCAGCGCCGGGCTCCCCGCCCTCCGCCACGGCGAGAGCGAGGTGAGGTGGTGGTAGAGAATCCGCTCGCCCGGCGCCGTGGCCGCGAGGCCGTGCCGGTCGAGCACGCCGCCGTCGGCGCAGGGCCGCCCCGAGAGCCACACCGGGTGGAAGAGGAACGGCACCGCGCAGGTGGCGTGCAGCGCCTCTGCCAGCGGGCCTTTGCGCACCACCGCCGTCCGCCGCGAGAAGAGATCGAAGACCGAGACCGCGATGGGCCGCGGCGCCTCCTCGAAGGTCCGCACCGGAAGGAACTTCACCAGCCGCTCGCGAAAGAGCGCGCCGCGCAGCAGCCCAGGCCCAGGCCGCGGATCCCAGAAGTTCTCCCGCCGCAGCGACAAGAGCTCGTCGCGCAGCGTGAGCGCCGGCATCCCCGCGCCCCACAGGCCCGCCACCAGCCCGCCCGCGCTCGATCCGCAGAGGCGCGCGGGGACGAGGCCTTCCTCCTCGAGCACCGAGACCACCCCGGCGTGCGCGAAGAATCCAAAGAACCCAGACGACATCGCAAGCGTGAACGGCGCCTCGACGAGCCAGTCGCGCAGCGGCGGATTCACGGGCATGGAGCGTGGCCATGAAAGTGGTGATGATGGGCAGCGGCGGCGTGGGCGGATATTACGGCGCGCGCCTCGCGCAGGCCGGACACGAGGTCGTCTTCGTCGCCCGCGGCGCGCACGCGCAGGCAATCCGACAAAGCGGCCTGCGCGTCAAGAGCGAGCTGGGCGACGCGCTCATCCACCCTGCCCGCGTCGTCGAGGATCCGGCCCAGGCGGGCACGGCCGATCTGGTGGTGGTGGCGGTCAAGCTCTGGGACAGCGAGGCGGCGGCCCGATCGCTGCGGCCGATCGTTGGGGCTCAAACGATCGCCGTCTCCCTGCAGAATGGTGTGGACAAGGACGAGGTGCTGGCGGGCGCCCTGGGCCGCGCGCACGTCGTCGGCGGCGTCACCCACATCGGGGTGGTGATCGCGGAGCCCGGCGTCATCGCGCACACCGGCAAGCTGCAGCGGATCACGCTGGGCGAGCTTGCCGGCGGAACCTCGCCGCGGCTGCAGGCGGTGATCGCGGCCCTGAAAGGGGCGAAGATCGACGCCGCCCTGAGCGACGACATCCGCCGCGTCACCTGGGAGAAGTTCGTCTTCCTGACGGCCCTCTCCGGGCTGACCGCCCTGACCCGCAGGCCGGTTGGCGAGGTGCGCGCGCATCCGGCGACGCGGGCGCTGCTCCTCGAGGCGCTGCGGGAGACCAGCGCGGTGGCGCGCGCCGAGGGCGTGCCGCTCGACCCCGCCGTGCCCGACCAGCAGCTGAAGATGATGGACGGCCTGGCGCCGGGAATGCTGGCCTCGATGGCGCAGGATCTGCTGCGCTCCCGCCGGCTGGAATTGGAGTGGCTCTCAGGCGCAGTGGTCCGCCGCGGCGAGGAGCGACAAGTCCCGACGCCCGTCCACCGCGCCATCTACGCCGCGCTGGTGCTGCACGCCAACGGCTAAAGATCCAAGAAGCCAAAGCGCACCGCGAAGGCGCGAAGTCGCGAAGGGGTTTACCCGCGCCCGGGCCACCATCGAGGTGGCGCGTTACCTCGGACCCAACCTTCGTGTCTTCGCGGTGAGATTTTGCTTTTTCCAGCCGCCGATCGGGTCACCGGATCGCCGCCTCGACCTGCCGCGGATCATCCAGCATCAACCACTCGACGACGGAGAGCGGCAGGCTCCCGTAGGAGAGCAAGGCGTCGTGGAACGCGCCCAGCCGGAAGTCCTTGCCCTGACGGTCGCGGTAGCGCCCGAGCAAGCCCATGATCTGCCACTTGCCGGTCATATAGGTGATCTTCT
This sequence comes from Deltaproteobacteria bacterium, assembly GCA_025350525.1. Lineage (GTDB taxonomy): Bacteria > Myxococcota > Myxococcia > Myxococcales > 40CM-4-68-19 > 40CM-4-68-19. The sequence goes on along the minus strand of JANXXR010000010.1, from coordinate 18,102 downwards.
GCAGCGGGCTGGCGGCGGCGCCGGCCGCCTCGCCTTCAGCCGCCTCGCGGTCGAGTCCGCCCGCCTCCATGAAGTAGCGCACCGCGTCCTCGAACGACCACTTGCCGGTGTGCAGGTTGACGTCCACGCCGATGCGCGCCGCCCGGTAACGCGAGAGCCGCAGCACCTGCCCCTGCGCCGCCGACCCCTCCGGATAGAAGCCCTGCCGCACCAGCATCTCCTCGCCATAGAGCGCCCAGCCCTCGACGAAGACGCCGTCGCCGTGCTGCCGCCGGATTTCATCGGGCACGTGATTGGCAATGGAGATCTGCAAAAAATGCCCGGGAATGCCCTCGTGCCCGAGGATGGGCCGCGGATCCTCGATGGCCGCCCGAATATAGAAATTCTGGCTCTTCGGGTTATAGGTCGGAATGAAATAGAATCCTTCCGCATCCTTTTCATAAAGGCCCGGCGCGTTCATGAAGCCGCCCGGAGAAGTGGGCTTGAACGCCTCGGGAAGCTGGCGGATGGTGAAGGCTCCGAGATCGGGCGGCAGCGTCACCAGCCGCCGCTGCCGCAGGAATTCAATCATTTCCTTTTCCCGCGCTTCATAGGCGGCGAGAAAGGCCTGCTGATCGGCCGGAATGCTCTTGGCCCGCGACGGATCGGGCGAGGCCAGCGACGGATCGGCGAGCAGCGCCTCCAGCCCGCGGTACCGGTTCAGCTCCACCTGGCCCAGCATCGCCACCTGGTCGGCGTCGAGCGGCAGGAGCAGGACGCGGCGCAGGTAGTCGTCGTAGTTCTTGCGGCCCATCGGCGCGAACGCCGCCATGGCCGGGATGCGCGGCTCGAGCCAGTCGGCGAAGCCGTGCAGCGCCTTCAGCGCGGCGTCGCGCGCCTGCACCAGCGCCGCCTTTTCCTCTCCCGAGAGCCCCTCCGCAAGCGTCATCAGGCTGGTGAGGTAGAGATCGTCTCCGCCCCGCGCCGAGGCCACCGCCAGCTTTGCGTAGAGCCCCACCGGGCGGACCAGGTTCTTCTTCCCTTGCTCGAGGAAGGCCGGCATCTTCTGCAGCCGCTGCGTGGCGGCGAGAGCGCGGGTCCGCGCCGGCGCGTAGTTCTTCTTCAAGAGCGAGAAGACCGCGCCGCTGCATTCGTTGACGTAGACTTGGGGATTGGTCTCCTCCTCCTGCAGCACGCGGCCGGAGAAGGCGTCGCGCTCCAGCTGCGCCCGCAAGAGGAGCCTGTCGATCTTGTCGTCCTTCGACCAGCCGTCCAAAGGCATCGCCGCCACCTGGGCGAGGAGCGCGTCCACGTGCTTGCGCCGCTCGAGGAAAGTGGCGGGATCGGACAGCTCACCGTCCCAGGTGTGCAGGCCCTGATCGCTGCTGCCCACCGGGTCTTTGCGGTCGCGCCACGCATAGTAGTCGTGCGCCAGCGCGTGCAGCGCGGCGGGATCCGGTGCGGCGAAGAGCAATGCGACGAGAACGGCGCCCATCAAGTCCTCCTCTGGAGATGAGCCGCGCAGGCTACCACCTTGCCCACCTTGCCCGCCCTGCGCGTCCGTGCGATGCACCATGCGCCGACGGGCCCTGCAGCGAGGAGAAGGTCTAGATGGCCGACGAAGGAAAACTGAACCGGTGGCGCCTCTTCGCGGAGCTGACCTCCGAGGACGCGGGCGTGGTGGTGGGCGCCTGCGAGGAGCGCATGCTCGTCGGCGGCGAAGAGCTGTTCCACGAAAACGACGCCGGCGACTCGCTCTTCATCGTGCAGAGCGGGCGGGTGGACATCTTCAAGAACATCCGCGGCGACGTCGACCGCTCGCTGGCCTCCTTCGGGCCCGGCGACGTCATCGGCGAGATGAGCTTCATCGACGGGGCGCGCCGCTCGGCCACCGCGCGCACCACCGAGAGCTCGGAGTTCCTGGTGCTCTCCCGCCAGAGCCTGGCCAAGGTGCAGAAGGACCGGCCCGACATCGCCGCCGCCTTCTTCCGCAACATGGCCGCCATCGTCGCCGCGCGCCTGCGCACCACCAACGAGCTCTACCGGGAGGCGGTCTCGTTTGGAATCGAGGCCACCGGCGCGCACACGCTGAACTTGAAGAACCTGGCCGAGGAGCTGCGCCGGGTGACGCTGCACCTGGTGGGCGGCACCTCGGTGGCGGGCCGCATCCTCCAGATGGACCACCACGCCGCCGGCTACACGGTGGTGCTCAAGCTGGAGAACGATCGCCTGACGGTGATCCCCTACCACGCCATCCAGCGCATCGACCTCGCCTGATGAGCGAGACTCTCGGACGCTGGCCGGTGACGCTCGAGATCCCCGTGCAGTGGGGCGAGATGGACGCCTTCGGGCACGTCAACAACGTCGTCTACCTGCGCTGGTTCGAGTCGGTGCGCATCGCCTACTTCGAGCGGGCCGGCATCCTCGAGGGGATGCCGGAGATCGGCCCCATCCAGGCGCGGCAGGAGATCGATTACCGCCTGCCGCTGCGCTATCCGGATCGGCTGCTGGCCTCGATCACGACGACCAGGCTGGGCAACTCCTCGTTCACCATGGCGGTGCGGCTGCGCAGCCAGAAGCACGACCGCGCCATCGCCGCCGAGGGCGTGACTGTGATCGTGATGATGAACTACCGCACCGGCCGCCCGGTGCCGCTGGGCGCGGAGCTGCGGGCGCGGATCGCGGCGCTGGAGGCGAGCGGCCCCGAGCTGCCGCCGCCGCAAGGCGACTGAGCAGGCAGGCGGGCGCGCTGCCCACGCCCTACCTTTCCCACAGGAGGATTCACCATGCTCTGGTTCGTGGGCGCCCTGCTCATCATCTTCTGGGTCATCGGCCTCGCCTTCAAGGTCACCACCGGCCTCATCCACCTGGCGCTCATCGCCGGCCTCATCCTCTTCGTGCTCGGCTTCATGCAAGGCCGCAACAACAGTCCCGTCGCGCCCTGACCTGGGCTAGGTTGCGCGGCTTGTGACCCTGCTCCGCGCCGCCGACATCTCGCTTGCCTTCGGAAGCCGCACCGTCTTCCACGACCTGGAGCTGGTGGTCGAGGAGGGCGAGCGCGTCGGCCTCATCGGCGTCAACGGCTCGGGCAAGTCGTCGCTGATGAAGATCCTCACCGGCGCCATGCCGCCCGACTCGGGCGAGCTGCAGCTCAAGCGCGGCGCCAGGGTCACCTACCTCCCCCAGGAACCGTTCTTCGACGAGGGCGCCACCGTCGAGTCCGAGCTGCTCAAGGGCGGTGCGCCCGCGCACGAGGGCCGCGCCCTGCTCGACCGGCTGGGCGTCAAGGACTGGGACCGCGGCGTCGCCGAGCTCTCGGGCGGGACGCGCAAGCGGGTCGCCGTCGCCCGCGCCCTGCTCACCAGGCCCGACCTGCTCATGCTCGACGAGCCCACCAACCACCTCGACGCCGACACGGTGGACTGGCTGGAGGAGGAGCTCGACCGCCTCGAGGGATCGCTCTTGCTCGTCACCCACGACCGCTACTTCCTCGACGACCTCGTCGACCGCATCGTCGAGGTCGAGCCGGGCGCGGGCTTGATTTCCTATCCCGGCAATTACCAGGCTTATCTGGAGCAGAAGGCGACCAAGGAGATGGAGGCCGAGCGCCAGCAGCACAAGCGCGAGCGATGGATCGCGCAGGAGGTGGCCTGGCTGCGGCGCGCGCCCGAAGCGCGGCGGACCAAGAGCAAGGCGCGCATCGACCGGGCGCACAAGTTGATGGCGGAGAAAGGCCTGCAGCGGTCGGAGACGGCGGCGCTGCAGACGGCGGTGGCGCCGCGGCTCGGGCACACGGTCATCGAGGCGAAGTCGATCGGCAAGTCGTTCGACTGCCGCCCGATCCTCGAGAACGTCAGCCTGATTCTGCAGAAGGGCGAGCGCATCGGCATCGTCGGCAAGAACGGCGCCGGCAAGACCACCTTCTTGCGCATGCTGCTCGGCGACCTGCCGCCCGACGCGGGCGAAGTGGTCATCGGCAAGAACACCCGCATCGCCTACTACGACCAGCAGCGGGCGCAGCTCGATCCTGAATGGACCGTCTACGAGTCGGCGCTGGGCGAGCGCATCCGCGGCGACGTGCGGCGCAGCGAGGACTATATCGAGCTGGGCGACCGGCGCGTGGCGCTGCGCGACTACCTCGAGGACCTGCTCTTCCCGGTGCCGATGCAGAAGATGCAGGTCAAGGCGCTGAGCGGCGGCGAGCGCAACCGCCTTCTCCTGGCGAGGCTCTTCCTGCAGGGCGCAAACGTGCTGGTGCTCGACGAGCCCACCAACGACCTCGACCTCGTGACCTTGAACGTCCTCGAGTCGCTCTTGCTCCAGTTCACCGGCAGCGTGCTGCTCGTCACCCACGACCGCTACTTCCTCGACAAGGTGGCCAACGCCATCCTCGCCTTCGAGGGCGGCACCGCCATCCGCTATCCGGGAAATTACGAGACCTATCTGTCGCTGCGCCCGCGCGGCTCGGGCGGGCGATCGGTCAGCGTGGACAAGACCCAGTCCGGAAAGCGGCCGCAGGCGCGCAAGCCCGGCAAGCTGTCGTTTAAGGAGCAGCGCGAGCTGGAGTCGATGGAGGCCGAGGTCGAGACGGCCGAGAAGCGCAAGGCCGCGGCGGAAGCGGCGCTGGCCGATCCGCATACCTACGCCAGGGATCCGCTCCGGGTCCCGGCGCTGCAGCGCGAGCTGGAGACGAGCACCTCCGAGATCGAGCGCCTCTACCGCCGCTGGCAGGAGCTGCAGGACCTCAGCCGAGGGTGAAGACGCTGCGCGCCTTCTCGGCGTCGATGCGGGCGCGGTCGTCGGGTCGCGGCTCGAGCCACTTCACCATCTCCTCCGTCTGCCACTGGTAGGGCGCGCCGTTGAGGCGCACGCGGCCGTCCACCACCGCCTGCGTCGCCTCCGCAAGCGGCATCGCGCTCAGCGCTTCGGCCAGCGCCTCGAACTGCCCCTGTCGCGCCGGATCGACGAAGCGCATCGTCTCCCGCCCCGCGTAAGCGAGGTGATACGAAGCCGACCGGAAGGCCAGTCCCTCGAGGCCCAGCCGCACCGCCACCCGCAGCAGCAGCGCGGTGATCTCCCTCGAGAGCCCGAGCCCCGGCACCTCCTGTCCCGGCAGCCGCGGCCGCGCGTCGGAGAAGCGCGCGCGCGGGTTGCGCAGCGTGAGCCAGTGCACGTAGAGCATCTCCGCGCCAGCCACCGTCTTCTTCTCCGCCACCGCCTCGATGAGCACCTCGCCCGTGGGCGCGTCCAGCGTCCTCACGCTCTGCCCCACGCCTTCGTCGCGCACCTCGACGCGGAAGGGCCCGTAGCCCATGCGCCGCAATTCTCCCAGCACGCCGTAGCGGTGCAGCGCGTGCTCGAGGCCTTCGGAGCTGTAGTAGCCGAGCCACAGCTTGCGCTCGCCGGTGACCATGCCGAGGTCGGCGGCGACGTCGTCCAGCTGTAGCTCGACGCGGCCCAGGTCTTCCGGCGCGAGGCTGCGCGCGATCGAGGAGAACCGCGCCACCAGCGGATCGTACTTCGGCGGAATGGGGGCGCGGCTGCGGATGCCCAGCGCCAGCCCGGTGCCGGCCAGCACCCGCCACGAATCCAGCGAGTAGCCGCCCGCGGGGAGCCACACCGACGGCACGCGGAAGAGCGCATCGGCGACGCGCAGGTCGCGCTCGCGGCAGCCCGGCAGCGTCAGGCCGAGGCGGCCCAGCGGATCGCCCTGCAACACGTCGCCGCTCGCCACCACGAAGGCCAGCTCGCCCCGCGGCATGCGCGCGAGCAGCGCGTCGAGCGCGGCCAGGTAGACAGCGTCGCCGGTGCCCTCGGGCAGCACCGTCTCGTCCACGCCGGGCAAGGGTCCCCAGTCCGCGGCCGAGATCGACCCGAGCCACCACGACGGATCCTGCGCGAGGCAGGCGGCGGTGCCGTCGGGCGGGTGCGCGTCGAGGTCGAGCACCAGCGCGCGGCCCGCGAAGCCCTCCGCCCGAATCGCCGCCAGCGCCACCGCGATGTCGTTGACGGCGCAGAACCCGCCCGCGAAGTTGGGCCCCGCGTGGTGGAAGCCGCCCAACAGATTCAGCGCCCGCCGCCCCACCGTGCGCGGATTTCCCGGCGACAGCATTTCACGCGCCGCCTCGATGGTGCCGCCGCAGGCGAGGCGCACCGTGTTCATGGTCTCGTCCACCGGCACGTCGCTCGGGTCCACGCTCCAGATGGCGGCCAGCGTCGCCGCCTGCCCCAGGCTGTCGAGCAGCTCCGGAGTGTGGACGCGCGCGAGCTCGTGGTACTCGGCCCGGCGCGGCGTGCGCAGGTTGCCGCGGGCGATGGCGCGCCGCTCGAGCAGGAACCAGAGCGCGTGGTCGGCGCGGCGGGGCTCGAAGCCGGTGCGCGCTTCGAGGGCGCTGAGCGGCAAGCGGTAGTCCGGCGCGTGCCAGACCGCGAGGTCGCGCCCGTACAGCCACCGCCGCACGCGGTTCTGGATGCTGCCGAGCATGGTGCGGCGTACTATGGCCGCGGGCGATGCAAAGGGCCATTCTCCACGTGGACATGGACGCGTTCTATGCGTCCGTCGAGCAGCGCGACGACCCGCGGCTGCGCGGCAAGCCCGTCGCCGTGGGCGGCGCCCTGCGGCGCGGCGTGGTCTGCGCCGCCAGCTACGAGGCGCGGCCCTTCGGCGTCCGCTCGGCCATGCCCATGGCGCGGGCGCTGCGGCTCTGCCCGCAGCTCCTGGTGGTGCCGCCCGACTTCGCCAAGTACTCGAAGGTGAGCGACCAGATCTTCGAGATCTTCAACGCCTTCACCCCCGAGGTCGAAGGCCTCTCCCTCGACGAGGCCTTCCTCGACGTCACCCGCTCGCAGGTGCTCCTCGGCACTCCGCTGCAGCAGGCGCGCGGCATCAAGGATCGGGTCCGCCGGGAGACGCAGCTCACCGCCAGCGTCGGCATCGCCGAGGTGAAGTTCGCCGCCAAGATCGCCTCCGACCTGGGCAAGCCCGACGGGCTCGTCGAGGTGCCGGTCGGCCAGGTGCGGGAGTTCCTCGCGCCGCTGCCGGCCTCGCGGCTGTGGGGCGTGGGCCCCAAGACCAACGACGAGCTGCAGCGCCTCGGCCTGCGCAAGATCGGCGACGTGGCCCGCGCCGACCGCGTTTACCTCGAGGCGCGCCTCGGCTCCCTGGGCCCCTGGCTGCACGACCTCGCCAACGGCATCGACCTGCGCGAGGTGGAGCCCGACACCCAGGCGAAGAGCGTCGGCGCCGAGGAGACCTTCGCGGACGACCTCGAAGGCGAGGAGCTGTTGCCCTTCATCCACGAGCAGGCGCTGCGGGTCGGCGCGCGGCTGCGGCGGGCGGGCGTCCGGGCGCGATCGGTGCACCTCAAGGTCAAGTACGCCGACTTCCGCATCCAGACGCGGCAGGAGACCCTGCCCTTGCCCACCGACGACGGCGGCGAGATTTATCGAATCGCCGCGCGGCTGCTCACGAAGATGGAGGCGCGGCCCGTCCGCCTCACCGGCGTCCATGCCGGCGACCTCGGCGACGAGGTGGCGCAGCTGGGGCTCTTCGACCAGGGCCGCAAGAAGCGCGACCGGCTCAACCAGTCGCTCGACGCCATCGCGGAAAAGTTCGGTGACGGCGCGGTGCTACCCGCGGACCTGCTTGCCGCCCGCAAAAAGTAGGAGGGTGTGGGTTGGCAGGAGAGTTGCGCGGCACCTCCGGGCGAGGCCACAATGCGTCATGCGCTACAACCGCAGACGGATGGATCGGGGCTTCACTCTCGTCGAGCTGATGATCGTGGTCGGGATCATCGGCATGATCGCGAGCCTCGCTATCCCCAACTACCTCAAGTTCACGGCCCGGACCCAGCGCACGGAGATGATGGAGACGGTCTCCAAGATCCAGCTCTACTTGAAGAACACCTACGACAACGTCGGGACCATGTCGACGTCCAGCACCGTCAACCCCGGCGAGAGCAGCGCCGTCAATCCGGCCACGCCGGACCCGGTGGGGATCGCGGCCGCCTGGAACACTTCGGCCCACGGCTGGAGCGACTTCCAGTTCCCGCCCGAGGGCGGCGTCAAGATGCGCTACTCGTACACGCTGGGCCCCGTCGACGCGTCGGGCAATGTCTCGGACGTCACCATCAGCGTCTGCGGAGCCTTCGCCGGGCTCGGCGCCAACACCGTGGTCTGCCCTGGCTCGATGAGCGGGAACTACCTCTATACCGAGGTCTTCCACGGCAACGGCAGCCTCGATCCGCCCACCGAGTTCCCCGCCTTCTAGACAGCGCTTGGTTCGCGCAGCCTCAGCGCGGCGGCGGCGAGCCCTTGGGCCGCAAAAGCCCGGTCACCTTGCCGGTCGCGACGTCGAGCACGCCCGCGGGCTTGCCGTTCGGGAGCGTCAGCACCGCCTTCTTCACCTCGGCCTCGCGCAGCGCGGAGGTCAGCTGCGGAAGGTTGGCGGCGGCGGCGACCAGCCATTCCGGCGAGACGGTGACCAGCGCGGCCGCGCCCGAGACGTCGATGCGCTCGATGCCCTTGCCCGCCGACTCCGGGGTCAGCTCCTTGTGGCGCGGGATGCCGAAGTAGAGGGCGTTGGCCAGCGCGATGATGAAGGCCCCCAGCGAGAGGGTCATGAGGATGGTCTTGCCGCGGCCGGGCCCGCCGTCGAGGCTGTGGAAGTCGCGCAGCTCGGCGCGCACCGGCGCAGGCGCGTTGCTGGTCTTCGCCGGCGTCGGGCGCGGCCCTTGTCCGGGCAGCACCACGTCGGGATCGAGCGCGCCGGCTCCCAGGCGCGGCGCGGTGCTCTGGCCGCGCAGGCGGTCGCTGGTCTCCCTGAAGGTCAGCAGATCGCGGCTCAGCGCGGCGCTGGCGGCGGTCACCATCTGCAGCGACTCGACCTCGCCCTTGCCCACTGCGGTGTTGGCTTCCTTCTGCAGGAGCGCGGCGGCCTCGTCGGCCTGCTTCATCACCGCCGCGACGCCGGCGAGATCGACGGAGACGGGCGGCTGATGCCCGTAGAGCCTCACGCCCTCGGAGGTGGCGGCGTCGAGGGCGACCCGAGCTCCGACGGCGTTGGCAAAGGGCGAATCGGGGGCCTTGTCCAGCGCGGCGCGCTCGAGGGAGCCCAGCATGTTGGTGATCTTCTTCGCCGCGGCGGCGAGGCTGGGGGGAAGGTCTGCCGCAGCGTTCTTGTCCTTGAGGATCTGCAGCGCGGCGGTGCGGCACAAGCCTTCTGCAAAAGGGACCGGCCACACCGGACCCGCCGCCGGCGCTGGGGAGGAAGGCGCGTCGAAGGAGAACCCGCCCGCGGCAGGAGAGCCGTTTTGTGCCGCTTGCGGCGGAGCGGAGGCGGGCAGCGGAGCGGAGGCGGGCAGCGGAGGGGCGGAGGCGGGTAGCGGAGCGGCGGCGGCCACCGGCGGAGTGGAGATAGGCGTTCCCGAGGCGGTCATCACCGGCGGCGGCACCCGCACCGGCGCGCGCGGCTGCGCACGGACCGGCTTGCGGTCGGCGAAGCCCGGCGGCGGACCGAGGGCCGGAGCCGAGCGCTCCGCTGGAGAAGACGGCGCCGCAGCTACCGCGGCAGTCCCTCCCGGCGGAGTGGGCACGCCCGCCGTGGCAACGGCAGCGGTTCCGCCCGGTGGCGTCGGCGTGCCCGTCGCCGCGGCGGGTGGAGCTGCGGCGGCAAGCTTGGCGCCGTTCTTGAGCCACTCGCGGATCTGCCCCTCCTCGTCGGGAGCGAGGCCGGCGAAGCGGATCTGCGCCGAGGGCGCGCCGCGCACCACGAGGCCCCAGCTCTGGAAGGTTCCCCAGCTGAGCCGCACCGTCTCGCCCACCTTGAGCGGCAGCTCTGTGGGGGCCTCGACGCCCGCGACGGAGACCGCGGCCTGCGGCAGCTTCGCGGCGGTGGTGCGCGTCGCCACCGAGACCGGCGCGGGCGACCCGCCTCCCTGCGGCCACGACAGCTCGACCGCGCCCTGCAGCCGCGCCAGGAACTGCTCCTTGGGCATGGGCATGAAGAGCAGGTCGCTGGCGCCGGCGCGAAAGCACTCGTCGCGCTGGGCGACCTGCTCGCGCTGCAGCACCGTCACGATGCGCCCGCCGCGCTGGCGGACCTTGGGCGAGAGCGTCTGCAGCGCCGCCGGCACCGGCACGCCCGGCGCTCCGTAGAAGAGCACCACCGCGTCCGCCCGCTCGACCGCCGCCTGCGCCGCCTGCGGATCCGAGAGCGCCACCGTGAGCACGTCGAACAGCGCTCCTTCGCGGAGGCCGTTGGCGAGCGCTGGCAGCATCTTCGAGTCGGCGATGAGCAGCAGGCGGGTCGCTGGCACGGTCCCTCTCTCGTCGCGAAACCTACCGTACACCGCGGCTGATGAGAAGTTTGCTGACGCTGCGCCGCGGATGACTCATGGTCGCGCCATGCCCGTCCGCACCAGGCGGTGGAACGACCCGCGCGAGCCCGGCGACGGCCTCCGCCTGCTCGTCTGCCGGTATCGCCCGCGGGCGCTGCCCAAGGCGCAGGAGACCTGGGACCGTTGGACGGCGGCGCTGGGCCCGAGCCGCGCGCTCCACGCCGACGTCTACGGTAAGAACGGGCCGCCCATTTCCTGGAGCGAGTTCCGCGCTCGCTATCTCGCGGAGATGCGCGCGCAGCAGCCGCTCATCGAAGAGCTGGCCGCGCTGGTGAAGGCCCTTGGGACCGTTACCCTCCTCTGCTCGCGCCAGTGCGAAGACGAGCGCCGCTGCCACCGCACGCTCCTGCGTGGGCTGGTCGAGAAGGCTGTCGCTCGCTGAACAAGCAGCGGCCTGACGCTCCAGGCACGGCGCCGCTGCTGTGGTACGAGGGAAATCATGCCGCGACGCGCCCTGTGGTTCTTCCAGCGCACTGCCCCGGGGGAGATCCGCCGCATCACCAACCCCTTCATGCAGCGCTTCCTCACCGGCGAGAGCGCGCTGCAGCAGGACGGCGACGGCTTCGTGCGCTGTATCGGCATGTCGGTCGAGCTGCAGAACCGCAAGCCGGCGCAGGTGGCGCGGGTGTGGTTCTCCAAGATCCGCGTGCGCGAGGACGGGCGCGTCGATCCGCACCACCGCCACGAGACCGTCAAGCTGGCGCAGGCGGAAGCGCGGCGGATGGCGGAGGAGGGGCTTGCGCAGCTGCCGCCCGCGCATTCGCCAGCGCATTCTTCGGCGCATTCGTCGGTAGTCGTGGCAACGCACCGCTTCGCCGAGCGGCGGCTCGCGCACCTGGGCGAGTGGCGGCCCGAAGAGAAGGACCTCGCCGCCCTGCGCGAAGTGGTCAACACCCGCGCCGGCAAGGAGATGCTGTAGCGGCTCAGCGGCTGCGCAGCTTCTCGAGGTACGCGTCCAGCCGCGCCCGAAAGGCATCGTCGGCGGCGATGAACTGCACGCCCGCTCCCGGCGCCGCCTGACCGCCGGGCAGCACGCGGTGGAGCACGAGGCCCTGCACCTCCAGCGGCGGCTGGCCGTCGGGGAGCTCGAGGATCACCTGGACGATCTGGTCCATCTCCGGCGGCGCCTCGCTGTGGATGAAGAGCCCGCTCGCCGAGAGGTTGAGCGCCTCCCGCTGCGCGCGGTGCTTGCCTTCGGCCAGCGTGACCCGGAAGCGATCGAGGTAGCGCGGCAGGTAGCGGCGGTTTTCCCCGGCGCGCGCCGAGGCGGCCGGGGCGTCCACCGCGGCCACGGCGCCGCCCAGTGCAGCGCCGATGTGCTCCCGCGCCCCTAGCGCAAGCTCGGAGAAGCGCGCCCGGAAGCCGTCGGCAGCGGACTCGATCACCTCGCCCTGGATGGCGTCGCCTTCGGCGATGCCAGGCAGGTACAGGCGCAGCGCCACGCGGTCGCCGACCGCGGGCGGCTCGACGCAGCGGACGAAGACACTCTCTGGATCGAGGTCGCGCGAGGTGGACTGCACCGTCTGTCCTTCGGCGACGAATCGCACCGGAAAGGCCATCGCTCTGCGCATGCCAGCACTCTGCCATAGTGCTGGCATGGATTGGATGATCTATGGAGCAAGCGGATACACGGGGCAGCTGATCGCGGAGCTTGCCAAGGCGAAGGGCCGCGCGCCCATCCTCGCCGGGCGCAGCGAGGAGAAAGTCCGCCCGCTGGCGCAGCGGCTGGGGCTCGCGTGGCGCGCCTTTCCGCTCGACAAGCCGCAGCTCGAAGGCGTCGCCCTCGTGCTCCACTGCGCCGGCCCCTTCTCGCAGACCTCCCGCCCGATGGTGGACGCCTGCCTCGCCGCCCGCGCCCACTACCTCGACGTCACCGGTGAGGTGGAGGTCTTCGAGGCGGTGCTGGCCCGCGACGCCGAGGCCCGCGAGCGCGGCGTCGTGCTCTTGCCCGGCACCGGCTTCGACGTGGTCCCGAGCGACTGCCTGGCGGCGCTCCTCAAGCAGCGCTTGCCGGCGGCGACTTCGCTGGAGCTCGCCTTCGCCACCCGCGGCCGCTCCAGCCCCGGCACCCTGAAGACCGCGCTCGAGAACGCGCCCAAGGGAGGCCTGGTGCGCCGCGGCGGCAAGCTCGTGCGCGTCGCCCCCGCCGCCTACCTGCGCGAGATCCCCTTCGCCGACAAGCCGCGACAGGCGATGTCGATCCCCTGGGGCGATCTCGCCACCGCCTGGCGCTCGACCGGCATCCCCGACATCACCGTCTACCTGGCGGCGAGCCCAGCCGTCATCCGCGGGACGCAGCTGCTCCGCTTCGGCGCGCCGCTGCTCGGGCTCGCGCCGGTGCAGTCGTTCCTCAAGGCGCGCATCGAGGAGCAGGTGAAGGGCCCCGACACCGAGCAGCGGGCGCAGGGCAGCGCGCAGTTCTGGGGGCGCGTCACCGCCGAGGCAACCCTGACCGCGCCGGCCCAGAGCGTCGAGCTCACCTTGCAGATCGGCGACGGATACACGCTGACTGCGGAGGCGGCGCTCGAGTGCGCGTCGCGCGTGCTGGCCTCCACCGTGCAGCCGGGCGCCTGGACGCCCTCCCTCGCCTTTGGCGCCGACTTCGCCGCCTCGCTTCCGGGAGTGCGCATCGGCTCCTGATTCCCTCTTGCGGCGCGGCCGATCCTGTGCGCGTCGTGCCCCCGTGCGCGAGCGTATCCATGCTCCAGAATTGTCCGGCGCCTCGGCCTGGCTGAACACCGCGGCGCCGCTGTCGATCGCGGAGCTGCGCGGCCAGGTGGTCATCCTCGACTTCTGGACCCACTGCTGCATCAACTGCATGCACGTCCTGCCGATCCTGCGCGACCTCGAAGAGCGCCACCGCAAAGACCCGCTGGTGGTCATCGGGGTGCACTCCGCCAAGTTCGACGCCGAGAAGGACGACGCGCACATCCTCGCGGCCATGCGACGCCACGGCGTCTCGCACCCGGTGGCGGTGGACAGCGAGCAGCGCATCTGGTCGCAGTACGCGGTGCGCTCCTGGCCCACGCTGGTGATCATCCGCCCCGACGGCACGCTGGCGGCGGTGGCGCCGGGAGAGCCGGACCCGGTGATGCTGGAAGGATTCGTACAGCAGCTTTTGGCCGAGGCGCGCGCGGCCGGCACGCTGCGCGAGAAGCCTTTGCAGCCCGGCGCGCCCGAGACGGAAGCGCAGCGGCCGCTCGACTATCCGGGCAAGATCGCGCAGGGCGGCGGCAAGATCTTCGTCTCCGATTCGGGCCACCACCGCGTGCTGGTGCTGGACGCGAGGGGCGCGGTCATCGACCACATCGGCAGCGGCCTGCGCGGAGTGCGCGAAGGCGCTTTCGAGAGCTGCGCCCTCGACGACCCGCAGGGCCTCGCCTTCCAGAACGGCATGCTCTACATCGCCGACGCCCGCGCCCACCTCGTCTTCCGGGCCGACATGGCCGAACGCACCCTCTCGCGCCTAGCCGGCACGGGTGCGCTGGGCCGCGGGCCGCTGGTGGAGAGGACGCCCGCCCTCGAGACCGCGCTGCGCTCGCCGTGGGACGTGGCGGCGCGCGGGCCGGAGCTGTACGTGGCGCTGGCGGGGTCGCACCAGATCGCGCTCTTGCAGGACGGCTTCGTCGAGCCCATCGCCGGAGACGGGCGCGAGGCGCAGCTGGACGGTCCCGGGCCCAAGGCCTCGCTGGCGCAGCCGAGCGGGCTCTCCCTGCAGGGCGACGTCCTCTACGTCGCCGACAGCGAGTCGAGCGGCGTCCGCATTCTCGACCTGCGCTCGCGCAAGCTCTACTCGCTGGCGGGAGGTCCGGGCCTCTTCGACTTCGGCGACAAGACGGGCGCGGTCGAGACCGGCATGCTGCAGCACCCGCTCGCCGTCGCCGCCACGCCCTCGTCGGGCCTGCTGGTGGCCGACACGTACAACGACAAGCTCAAGCGCTTCTCGCCCGACGGCCTGCGCCTCGAATCGTTCTTCGAGGGCGGGCTGGGCCAGCCGGCGGGGCTCTGCGTGCTGCCCGACGGCGACGTGCTGGTGGCCGACACGAATCATCATCGCATCCTGCATGTGGCCGCCGATGGGTCGCGCGCGCGGGAGCTGCCGGTGACGGGGGCGCCGGAGGTGGTGCGCGGAGTGGTCCTGGAAGAGCGGCGTCAGGCTTCGGGCTGCGGGCTGCGGGCCGCGGGGTGGTTCAGCGCGATTCTGCACAGCGAGCCGGGCGCGGGGCTCTCGCCCGGAGAGGGAGAGCTGGTGCTGGAGCTGGCGGCGCCGGAGGGATTCGAATGTTCGAAAGGAGCGCCGTGGAGCGTCGCCGTCGAGGTGACGCGCCGATCGGATCTGGTCCAGGTCACGCCCGAGTTCGCGCGCGGCGAGTCGGGCGGAGGGCGCAGCCAGCGGGTGGCGCTGCACGTCAGCGCCTCTCACGCGCACGACCTCGAATCCGAGGTGGTGGTCACGGCGCGCGCGGTGGCCTGCGACGCCGTGGACCACGCCTCCTGCTGGCCGGTGCAGAACTCGTTCCGCATCCCGCTGCGCCTCCTCGCGCAAGGCCAGCGCGAAGTGCGCTTCACCCTGCCGCTCGAGGTGCCGACGGAGGAGCGGGCTTTGCCCGCGACGGGCGCAGGCCCCGGGCAGGAAAAGACATGACCCGCATCCTCGCCGCCGCGCAGGCGCTGCCTCCGCACTACGTCGATCAGGAGACGCTGCTCGCCGCCTTCCGCGCGCTCTGGGGACAGAAGCACTTCAACCTCGACCGGCTGGAGCAGCTGCACCGGGCCGTGCGCGTCGGCGGGCGCAACCTGGCGCTGCCGCTCGAGCAGTACGCCGGCCTCGAGAGCTTCGCCGCCCGCAACACCGCCTGGATCGGCGCCGCCGTGGACGTGGGCGAGGACGCCGTCCGCAAGGCGCTGCTCGAGGCCGACCTCGCGCCGGAGCAGGTCGATCACCTCTTCTTCGTCACCGTCACCGGCATCGCCACGCCCTCGATCGACGCGCGCCTGGTCGACCGGCTCGGGCTGCGCACCGACGTGCGCCGCGTGCCCATCTTCGGGCTGGGCTGCGTGGCGGGCGCCTCCGGCCTCGCCCGGATCCACGACGTGCTGCGCGGCGCCGCCTCCGAGACGGCGGTGCTGCTCGCGGTCGAGCTCTGCTCGCTGACGCTGCAGCGCGAGGACATCTCCATCCCCAACATCATCGCCAGCGGCCTCTTCGGCGACGGCGCCGCGGCGGTGGTCCTCGACGGCGGCGCCCGGGGACGCGGCCCGCAGATCAAAGCCACCCGCTCGGTCTTCTACCGCGGCACCGAGCGCGTGATGGGCTGGGACGTGGTCGACTCCGGCTTCAAGGTCGTGCTCTCGCCCACCGTGCCGCAGCTGGTCCGCGAGCGGCTGCGCTCCGACGTCGACGACTTCCTCGCGGCTCAGGGCCTCGCCCGCAAGGACATCGCGCACTTCATCTGCCACTCGGGCGGGCCCAAGGTGCTCGAGGCCTTCGAGGAGGCGCTGGAGGTTCCGCGCGCGGCCCTGCAGCGCAGCTGGGATTCGCTGCAGACGGCGGGCAACCTCTCCTCTGCGTCGGTGCTCTTCGTGCTCGCCGACCTCCTCCACGAAGGCGCCGCGCGCCCGGGCGACAAGGGCCTGCTCTTGGCGATGGGCCCGGGCTTCTGCGCCGAGCTGGTGCTGCTCGAATGGCCCTGACCGCCTACTTCGTCTTCCTGCTGCTGGTCGCCGCCGAGCGCGCCGCCGAGCTCTTGCTCTCGCGGCGCAACGCGCGGCTCGCCTTCGCGCGCGGCGGCGTCGAGTCCGCTGCCGATCACTTCCGCTGGATGACGGCGCTCCACGCGCTCTTCTTGCCGGCTTGCGCGATCGAGGCGTACGTGCGGGCACTCCACAGGGGACACGATTGGATCGTGTCCCCGCCGGACTGGACTTGGGCGGACTGGAGCTGGTCTTCGCTGCTGTTCCTCGGCCTCGCGCTCGGCGCGCAAGGGCTGCGCTGGTGGGCCATCGCGGCGCTGGGCTGGCGGTGGAACGTGCGCGTCATCGTCACGCCGGGCGAGCCGCCGGTGCGGCGCGGACCGTACCGCTTCGTCCGGCATCCGAACTACATCGCCGTCATCGTCGAAATGCTCGCGGTCCCGCTGGTGCACGGCGCCTTCCTCACGGCGCTGGTGTTCTCGCTGCTCAACGCCTGGGTGCTGCGCGTCCGCATCCGCGACGAGGAGCGGGCGCTGGGGGCCTCGTACGCGGCGGCCTTCGCGCAGGTGCCGAGGTTCATCCCCCATGGCTGAGCTGCCCGCCGGCACCGACGAGGTCCTGGCGGAGATCCGCCGCGTGGTCCGCGACGAGCTGGGCGTGGTCCGCGAGGTGCGCCTCGAGGACGACCTGATCAACGACCTCCAGCTCGACTCGGTGGGGCTGCTCACGCTGGTGGTGGGACTCGAGGATCGCTTCCGCATCGCGCTGGCCGAAGAGGACGCGGCGGGCGTGCGCACCGTGCAGGAACTGGCAGCGCTGGTCCAGTCGCGGAGGCCGCCATGCTGAGCGGCGGACCGCCGGCCCCGCCCCGGCACGCCACGCTGCAGCGGGCGCTGGCAGAGGCGGCGCAGGGCGGGCTGGCCCTCACCTTCCTCGACGCGCAGGAGAAGGAGCGCCCGCTCTCCTTCGCCGAGCTCTACTCCCGCGCGCTGCGGACCGCGGGCGCGTTGCGCGAACGCGGGATCCGTCGCGGCGACCGGGTGGCCATCATCCTGCCCACCTGCGTCGAGTTCATGGACGCCTTCTTCGGCACGCTCCTCGCCGGCGCCGTGCCGGTGCCGCTCTACCCGCCGGTGCGCCTCGGGCGGCTGGAAGAGTTTCACCTGCGCACCGCGCGGATGATCGAGGTGAGCGGCGCGCGGCTGGTGCTGAGCGACGCGCGCATCTCGAAATTTCTCGGCGTCGCCGTCGCCAAGGCGGCGCCGGAGTTGGGGCTGCGCAGAGTCGAGCAGGGCGAGCGCTACCAGGACGATGGCGCGCCGTCGGACCTGGCGCTCATCCAGTTCTCCTCGGGGACCACCGTCGAGCCGAAGCCGGTGGCGCTGACGCACGAGAACGTGCTCGCCAACGTCGCCGCCATCCGGACCATCATTCCCGGCGACGACGCGCAGGCCGGCGTCTCCTGGCTGCCGCTCTACCACGACATGGGGCTGATCGGCTGCCTGCTCTCGGCGGTGGCGCGGCCCGGCCCGCTGACCTTGATCAGCCCCGAGGTCTTCCTCGCCCGCCCCGCGCTCTGGCTGCGCGCCATCTCGAAGCAGCGGGCCACCATCTCGGTGGCGCCCAATTTCGCCTACGGCCTCTGCGTGCGCCGCATCCGCGACGAGGAGATGACTGGTGTCGATCTCTCGAGCTGGCGCTTCGCTCTCAACGGCGCCGAGCCGGTGGCGCCGGCGGTGCTGCGGCGCTTCAGCGAGCGGTTCGCGCCCTACGGATTTTCCGAGCGCGCGTTGATGCCGGTGTACGGGCTCTCCGAGGCGTCCCTGGCGGTGACCTTCACGCCGGCGGGCCGCGGGCCGCGCACCAGGCCCGGCCCGCGCGAGCTGGCCTCGGTGGGAGCGCCGCTGCCCGGCGTAGACGTCGAGGTGCGGGAGGGCCGCATCTTGGTGCGCGGGCCCTCGGTGATGCGCGAATACTTCGGCAACCCCGAGGCCACCCGGGCCGCCCTGCAAGACGGCTGGCTCGACACCGG
>JANXXR010000004.1 GCA_025350525.1 Deltaproteobacteria bacterium | reverse complement strand
ACAGGCCCTAGTCAGGGCGGTACCCCGTCCGCCGCGAGGCCGCGGAGACCAGGTACCCCGCGCGGACTCAGGGATCAGTCCCTTCACCTCGCCCGCCGCTTGCTCTGGACCAGCGCCTCCACCGACTCGCCGATGCGCCGGGTGAGGACGAGCATCTCGCCCGCATCGCCAGGCGCGTAGTCCTGGTAGCCTTGGTCGAGATAGAGCAGATGCGAGACGCGCCCGCGGTGGAGGATGGGCAGGATCATCGACGAGAGCGGCACCTCCTCGCCGAGCTGCGCGAGAAAGCGGATGTGGACCGGCGTCTTCTCGAGTCGCCCGAGGAAGTAGCTGCGGGATCTCACCACCGACTGGAACGCGCTGGGCGCGCCCAGCGGGACCGCGACCGAGCGCGCACCGTCCCCCTCGAGGCCTTCGCCGAGGCCTTCCCAACCGAGCGCCACGTTGCCTTGCACGGTCATGAGCAAGGCGCGGCTGGCCTTGCTGCGCGCAGTGCGCAGCACGATGCGCGCGATGGCGTCGCGGCCGGTCACGCCCCCGAGGGCCGCGAGCGCCTCCTGGAAGCTGAGCGGCGGCTCATCCACCAGCGCCGACTCCCCGCTGTCCGACTCCACCTCGGCCTCGCCGAGGATGGCATCGTCGGGAAGGTCCTCGATCTCCGCCGAGGGTGCGGGCCCGCCGGTATCGAGCACCGGCCGCGCCTGGAGCGGCGCCGGCGGCGGTTTGAAGACGGGCGCCGCGCCCTTCGCGGCGAGCGGGCGACCCTCGAGCACGTTCGCGTAGAGTTGCTGGAAGGTCTCCTCGTCGATCAGCTCCGGCTCGTCCTCGACGGTGCCCGGCTGGTCCTGATCCCGCTTCTTGCGCATCGCCGCGCGCTCGACGGGCAGGAGGCCGAAGTCGAGCGCGCGCATCTGGCGCACGGCCCCGTAGTGCTTGCGCAGCAGCTGGAAGATGCGGAACTCGGGCGCGACCACGAGCTGCGTGGCGATCCCGATGAGCTTGCCCAGCTCGTCGGCCAGCTCCAGCCGGTTCGCCTCGGTCGAGAGCAGCTTGAGCCGCCGCTTCTCCAGCTTCCAGGGCGCGAACTCCTGCCGGTCGGCGACCAGCTTTGGAACGAGGCCGATCAACTCCGGATCGATCTCCAGTTCGCCCCACGCGACCTCGACGCCGAGCTGCTCTCCCAACGCGCGCGCGAGCTGCTTCTCCTCGACCAGCCGCAACTCGAGCAGGTTCGTCCCCAACCGCCCCCCGTAGAGGACTTGCCAGTCGAGTGCTTCCTCGAGACTTTCCCGGGTGAGGTGGCCGTTCTGGATGAGCGCCTCCCCGAGCTTCATGCCTCGAAGGGTACCACCTGGAAGCGGCGACGCCGAAGGTTCGAACGCAGCGGGGAGATGATATGGAATCGAATCCTTGGGAGGGAACATGAAGCTCATGCTCGTTGCCGCAGTCCTGGTCGCCGGCGCCTCCACCGCACCGGCAAAGATGGAGTTCGATCAGTACCAGCTCATCATCCTCCGCACCGTGCCCGGCGCCCCCGCGCTGGCCAAGGACGAGCATCAAAAGATGATGGAGGGGCACCTCGGCCACTTCCGCCGCATGGCGATGGGGGGAAAAATGGTGGTGGCGGGGCCTTTCGGCGAGCAGGACGACAAGACCGCCGAAGGCCTTTGTCTCTATCGCGCAGCCTCGGTGGCGGAGGCGCGAGCGCTCGCCGAGGCGGACCCGGCAGTGAAGGCCGGCCGACTCCGGGTGGAGGCGATGAGCTGGTACACCGAGAAGGGCGCGCTCACTTTTCCGGCTGCCGAGAAGTTGCGCGCGCAGGCGCCGGCAAAGTGAGACGGAGTGGAGGCGGCAGCAGGCACTAAAGGCTGCTCGAAGGCGGCGGCTATCGCGCGGCGGCGGGCGGGCAGGGGGCGTAGCAGGTCCCCCCGACGCACCAGTGCGAGTCGCACTGCTCCGACACCTGGCAGGGTTGCCCACCGCCCGCGAGCGGGACGCACGTTCCGGCCGCGCAGAAGCTGGCGGCGCAGGCCAGCGATGGACCGCAGGGCTGCCCCACCACGGAGTCGGGCACGCAGGTCCCGCCGCGCTTTTCGCCAGCCGCGGGAACGCAGCGGAGGAAGCCCTTGCAGAGGAAGGGCCCGGCGCAGCTCTCGCCCGCCGCAGCGAGGCGGCGGCAGCGGCTGTTCACGCAGGCGGCGTCGGCTGGGCAAACTCCGAAGTCGAGCACGGTGCAGGGCTCGGCGATGGCGGCCTGCCTGGTGCAACGGCCGGCGCCGGTCGCGCCGCCGCGCGCGCCCTTGCAGTAGAGGCCGGGCCGGCAATCGCTGAACTCACGGCACGTCTCGCCCTCGCGCAGGACGTACGGACGGACCTGGCAGCGTCCGCCGACGCAGGTCGCCTCGGCTTCCGCGCATTCCACTCCCTGGCCGGTGCACGGCTCGCCGGTCTTGATCCGCGCCGCGCAGCCTTCTGCGCAGCCGGCATCGGCGAGCGGCGCGCAGCTGCCTGCGACGCAGCGGCTCCGGGCGGGATCGCAGGTGAGAACTCCCGCCTGGCAAGGCTGGCCTTCGGCGACGTACGCCCGGCAGCGGTGGCACTCGGGAACCAGTCCCGGGCAATACCCTGCGGTGCAGTCGGTGGTCTCCGCGCAGGGATCGCCCAGGCCCGAGCGCGGCTGCAGCAGCTCGGCCAGCTCGCAGCGGTTGGTGATCTCGAAGAGGTTGGGCTCGTCATCGGCGAGCATGAACTGGAGCGCGTTGCAGCTGGCCGCGCCGATGCCCTCGAGACATCCCTCCTCGGGCTCGCCGCCCGGAGAGACCAGCACTCCGGCGCGCAGCTTCCAGCCCAGGCTGCGCTCGCACTCGGCGCCGAGGTGGTCGAGGCAGACCTCGAGCTGCCGGCGGTCCACCTGCCCGCACTCGACGCGCTTCTGGCAGAGCGCCCGCACCGCACCGCCGCACAGCGGCGTGAGGCTCCGCCCGGAGGCGGTGACCAGCGGCCCCCGGCGCGCCGAGTGAAAGATTGCGGCCAACGCGGCGCAGGCCAGGACGACGCCCCCGATCGCCAACCTGACCTGCGTCGCCCGAAGCTGCACGGCAGAAGGAGTAGCCGATCTGGGGGAGCAAGCAATCGGCGCCTGGTTAAGCGGCGCCCAACGTCTTCCAGGTCTGGTACCCGCCCGAGAGCTGGCGCGCGTCGTAGCCGTTCTGGCGAAGCAGCCGGACCGCGTAGTACGCGCGCTGGCCCACGGCGCAGCAGACGCGCAGCACCTGGTCCCGCGGAAGTTCTTCGAGCCGCCGTCGCAGCTGGTCCAAGGGAATGTGGACCGCGCCGGGAATGGCGCCCAGCGCCACTTCGCCGGGCTCGCGCACGTCGAGCACCAGCCCGTCGCCTCGGTCCAGATCCTCCCAGCGGGCGAGAGGCATGTCGCCGTTGCGCACGTTCTCGGCGACGAAGCCGGCCAGGTTCACCGGATCCTTCGCCGCCCCGAACTGCG
>JANXXR010000716.1 GCA_025350525.1 Deltaproteobacteria bacterium | reverse complement strand
CGTCGCCGCGGTGGATCCGAAGTGCCTGAGCGCCGCGCAGCTCGACGCCTGCGTCCTGGATCTGGAACAGCGCGGACTCGCCGCGGACCCGGCGCGCGCCTTCTGCCTCGCGCCCTACCGGCTCTCGCTCGCGCCGCCTTCCGAGCAGCTGACGCTCGACCTGGGCGCGGTCGGGCTCGGCCCCGCCGGCGGACCCTGTCCATGAGGCTGTCGTCCTTGGCCATCGGGCAGCTTTACCGCTCGCACGGGCACGTGGTGCTGCGGCGGGCGCGCATCCTCATGGGCAGCGAGAGCGAGGCGCAGGAGGCGCTGCAGGAAGTTTTCGCCGCGCTGCTGCGCGAGCCGGAGGCGGTGGGCAGCTCGGCCTTGGGCTGGCTCTACCGCGCCACCACCCACTTCTGCCTGAACCAGCTCCGCAACCGGCGCACCGGCGCACGGCTGCTGGAAGCCGCGGCGCCGCGGCCCGCGCACGGCGCCAGCGCGGAGGTGATGGCGGAAGTCCGCAGCCTCTTGTCGCGCCTGCCTCCCGACGTCGCCGCGGCGGCGGTCTATCACCACGTCGATGGAATGACGCACACCGAAGTTGCCGGGCTGCTGGGCTGCTCGCGCCGGCAGGTCGGATATCTCCTCGAGCGCGCACGGCTGCAGGCGGCCGGGGCGGAGAAGAGCGCATGAACAATCCATTCGCAGAGAGCCTCTGGCCGGCCTGCTACTCCGGCTTGCACTTCGATCGCTTCCTGCTCGGCGAGCTGTCCAAAGGCGACGCGGAGGAGCTGCGCCTTCACCTGGCCGGCTGCGCGCGCTGCACGGCCTGCCTCGAGAGCCTGCGGCCGGGCGAGCCGCTTCCTCCGCTGCGCGTGGCCGCTACGGGGGCGGGCCAGGCCGCGGAGGCGGGCCAGGCTGCGGGAGCGGGCCAGGCAGTGGGGGCGGGCCAGGTACTGGCGCTGCGTCCGCGGCGGTGGACGCGGCCTCTGGCTGCGGCGGCCGGCATCGCGGCGGCGGCCTCGCTGCTCCTGGTGCTGCGCGCGCCCGCGCCGTCGGAGCGCAGGAAGGGATCGGGCTTCGCGCTCGCCATGTACGTGCAGCATGGAGAAGCCGTCCGCCGCGCCGCGCCGGGCGAGAGCGTGGCGCCGGGCGATGCGGTGCGGTTCGCCATCACGGCGCCCGCGGCAGGATATGTGGCGGTGCTCACCGTCGATCCGGAGAAGCGCGCCTCGATCTACTTTCCCCTCGGCGACCGCGCCGCCCCCATCAGCGCCGGACTGGACCTCGCGCTGCCGCAGGGAACGCGCCTCGACGCGACCACCGGCGAGGAGCACCTGACCGCGCTCTTCTGCACGGCGCCCGTCGAGCTCGCGCCCCTGCGCGCGGCGCTCGAGCAAGGCGCCTTGCAGCTTCCCGACGGTTGCCAGGAGACCCACCTACGCTTCGTCAAGCGCTGATCGCCCTCGCGGCCTGTGCCCTGCCCTGCGCCGCCGCGGCGCAGGTGGAGCGCTTCGCCGTGGTGGTCGGCAACGATCTGGGCCAGCCCCCCGACGCAGCGCTCAGCTACGCCGAGACCGACGCCGCGCGCATGGCCGAGGTGCTGCAGGAGGTGGGCGGCGTGCGCCCCGAGAACCTCATCGCGCTGCGCGGCCAGGACGCCGCCACCGTCCGCCGCACGATGATCGCCGTCAACGATCGCATCCGTGCGGCAGGCGGGCAGACGGTGCTCATCGTCTACTACTCGGGCCACGCCGACGCCGCCGCGCTGCACCTGGGTCAGAGCGGGCTCGAGCTCGCGGAGCTGGAGCAGCTGGTACGAGGCTCGGCGGCGCGCTTCCGCCTGCTCATCGTCGACGCCTGCCGCTCGGGCGCGCTGACCCGCGTGAAAGGCGGCGCGCCGGTGCCGCCCTTCGAGATCCGCATCGACGAGCGCATCGCCGGCGAGGGCGCGGTCTTCCTCACTTCCAGCTCCGCCTCCGAGGACAGCCAGGAGTCCGACGAGATCAAGGGCAGCTTCTTCAGCCACGCGCTCATCTCCGCGCTGCTCGGCGCCGCCGACGAGAACGGCGACGGCAAGGTGACGCTGGACGAGGCCTACCGCTACGCGTACGAGGCGACCTTGCGCGCCTCGAGCCGCACGCTCTTCGGGCTGCAGCACCCGACCTTCCAGTACGAGCTGCGCGGCCAGGGGGATCTGGTCCTCGCCACCCTGAACTTGAACGCTCCCTCCCGCGCGCAGGTGGAGCTGCCGCCCGGCCGGGCCTGGCTCCTCTTCCAGAATTCGCAGGAGGGCGCGGTGGTCGCCGAGGTGGGCGCGCACGACAGGTCGCGGCGGCTGAGCTTGCGCGCCGGCCGCTATTTCTTGCGCGGGCGCGGGCCCGAGGTGCTCCTCGAGGGCAGCGTCGATGCGCCTGCGGGCGGCGTGGTGGCCATCGACGAGGGGCTGCTGCAGCGGACGGCCTACGCCCGGCTGGTGCGCAAGGGAGGAGGAGCGGCCAGCGCGGTCTCGTCGGTGGAGGCCTCGGGCCGGCTGCGCAGCGCGCTGCTCAACGACGCGGGCGTCTGCGCGGGAGCGGCGGTGGGCGTCTCCATCGCGCTGCGGGCGCTGACCCTGACGCCGCGCCTCGGCTATTGCCGCGGCGGCTCGTCGGCTCCGGGCATCGCGGCCACGCTGGACGAGGGCGACCTCGAGCTGGCGCTGGCGCACGTCTGGGATCTGCGGGTGGTCTCGCTGGAAGTCTCGGTCACCGCCGGCGGCTCGCTCTTCGCGCAGCGCTTCCGCACCAGCGGCGTGGCGCCGCGGCGGACCACCGCGGCGCTGCAGCTCACTCCCGCGGTGGGGGCGACGCGCGAGCTGGGCGAACAGAGCTACCTCTTCGTCCAGCTCTCGGGCGCGACCTTCCTCTTCCGCAGCACGGATTCGGCGACGGGGCGCACCTCGTTCGGGCCCTCGTTCGCGCTGCGCACCGCGCTGGGCGTGGGCCTGCGCCTCTAACGGCTACTTCTTGCCGGCCCACTTGGCGAGCGCCGCTTCCTGATCCTTCTTGGACAGCTTCAAGTGGTCGGCGCAGAGGAACCTGAAGCGCGGGCCCTTCGACTTGTTCTTGCAGCCCGGATAGCGGCAGCGCATGTCGAGCTTGCGTCCCCGCAGCTTCTGGCCGGCTCCGGAGCCAGGCGGACGGCCCGGACCGCGGCGCGGCGCCGTCTGCGCGAGCAGCGGAGCCAGCCGGTCGGCGACGACCTGGGCAAAACGTTCAGCGAGGGAATCAAAGGGATGGGAGGTGCGTGGGGGCATAGGGCAACTATGCCGGATAGTTTGGCATATGCAAGTTGATTGCGGAGGTATCAGGCGTCAGCCGTCAGGCTTCAGGCTTCAGTAAAAGCGTAGGATTCGCTATCGATGGCAATATTTACGGATCATTGCGATGGTAATGGGCGTCACAATTGGATTCAGGATAGTGGCTGCGTGCTGGTGCATTGAGGACTTTCGGTCCGGCAGGATGCTTGTGTCCGGCGGCGGGCGAGGGCAGCTTCCGTTCGTGCGAACCCTGATCCTGGCCGCGTTGTTGCTCTGCTTCTCCTGCCGGAAGAGCGAGAGCGGATTCCAGATCCGCTCCCGCGTCGCGTCGTCCGGCGACGAGCTCTCCACCGCCCTGCAGCAGTCGGTCGGCTCGACGATGCGGCCGGGCAACCGCCTCGAGGTGGTGGAGAACGGGCGCATCTTCGACGCGCTCATCGAGGCGGTGGGGCGCTCGCGGCTCTCGGTCAACGCCGAGCTCTACATCTGGCGCAAGGGCGCCGCGTCGGACCGCGTGCTCAAGGCGCTCGCCGCCCGCACCGCCGAGGGCGTGCGCTGCCGCGTGCTGCTCGACGCGGTGGGCAGCATCGACCTGGGCGACGAGCTCAAGGCCGGGTTCGCCGCCGCCCGCTGCGAGCTGCGCGTCTTCCGCCCGCTCTCCGGCCCCGACAAGGACGCGCGCAACCACCGGAAAGTCGTGGTGGTGGACGGGCGCATCGGGTTCACCGGCGGGTTCGGCCTCGACGACAAGTGGCTGGGCAACGGCAAGAGCGACAAGCAGTGGCGCGACACCAACGTGCGCGTGGAGGGACCCGCGGTCTCCGAGATGCAGGAGACCTTCGCCGAGAACTGGCAGGAGGCGGGCGGCGAGCTGCTCGCGCTTCGCGAATTTCCCGCGCCGGAAAATGCCGGCCCCGCCCGGGCGGCCTTCGTGCGCAGCGACGGCGCGCCGGTGGTGACCAGGGCGGAGCGGCTCACCCAGCTGGCCATCGCCGCGGCGCACAAGCGGCTCTGGATCGAGAACGCCTACTTCGCGCCCTCGAGAGCCATCCTCGATCTGCTGGCCCGGCGCGCGGCCGACGGCGTGGACGTCCGCATCGTCACCGCCGGCCGCAGCAGCGATTCGAAGCTGGCCTTCTTCTGGGCGCAGACCGACTACGGCGAGCTGCAGAAGCGCGGCGTGCGCGTCTGGGAGTACCAGGCGTCGATGATCCACGCCAAGACCATGCTGGTGGACGACGCGCTGGTGGTGATCGGCTCGGTCAACCTCGACCCGCTCTCGCTCAACGAGCTGGAGGAGGGCGCGCTCATCGCCGAAGATCCGGCAGCGGCGGCGCGCCGGGCCAAAGACTTCGAGGAAGACTGCCTTTTGAGCAAGGAGCAGCGCTGACCCCGCGCGAGGCGCAGGATCCAGCAGCGGAGCCGCGGGCCCGTGCGGCGATGAAGCGCGCTCGCGCCTGGAAAAGTCGCGCTCTCTTGGCGGCAGCGGCGCTGGCGGCGGCGCTGCTGGTCGTTCCGCCGGCGCGCCGGGCGCTGCGGGCGCCGCCCCCGCTCACGGCCGGCCAGCGCGCGCAGGCCGCCCGCGTCCGCATCCTGCGCGACAGCTACGGTGTCCCGCACATCTTCGGGCAGTCCGATGGAGACGCGGCCTTCGGCCTCGCCTATGCGCACGCCGAGGACGACTGGCCCACGCTGCAAGCCGTTTTGGCGGCGAGCCGCGGCCAGCTGGGCCTCCTGCAGCTCTCCAAGACAGCGCTCTCCAACGATTACTATGCGCAGCTGATCGACGTCGCCGGCCAGGTCGAGGCGCAATATCCCAAGCTGCCCGAAGACCTGCAAAAGGTGCTCGAAGGCTATGCGGCCGGGCTCAATGCCTATGCCGCGCTGCACCCCGGCGAGGCCGACGCGCGGCTCCTGCCGCTGACGGGCCGCGATATCGCCGGCGGCTTCGCCCACAAGCTGCCGCTCATGTTCGACCTGCCGGGCACGCTGCGGGCGCTTGCGGGCCAGCGCGCGGGAGACTTGATCGCGCCCGCGCACGACGCGGCGGAGGGCTCCAATGCCCACGCCGTGCTCGCCCGCCGCGCCACCGCCGGAGTCACCCGGCTCAACGTCAACTCGCACCAGCCCCGGGACGGCCCGGTGGCCTGGTACGAAGTCCAGGTCCATTCGGAAGAGGGCTGGAACATGACCGGCAGCCTCTTTCCCGGCGCGCCGGTGGTCCTGCACGGGCACAACGACACGCTGGGCTGGGCGCATACCGTCAACAAGCCGCAATTGGTCGATGTCTATGCATTGGAAATGAACCCGCAGTCGCCGCATCAGTATCGCTTTGGCGGCCGCTGGCTGCCCCTGACCGAGACCCGCGCCGCGCTGCCGCTCGACCTGGGCCTCTTGACCGTCACGCTGCACAAGGCGGTGTATCGCAGCGTGCACGGGCCGGTCTATGAGAGCGGCGGGCATTTCTATGCGCTGCGCTACGCCGCAATCGACCGGGCGCTGACCTCGGTGCTGCAGTGGTATCGCATGGACAAGGCGCGCTCGCTGCCGGAATGGAAGGAGGCGATGCGGCTGCAAGGCGTTCCCATGTTCAATACGGTCTATGCCGACAAGGACAATATCCTCTACGTCTATAATGCGCTCCTGCCGTTGCGGGCAGCGGGCGAAGATCCGGCGCGGGTCCTGCCGGGCGACGATCCGGCGCTGGTCTTTTCCGGATACCTTCCTTTTGACCGGCTCCCCCGGGTGGAGAATCCGCCCTCGGGGTTCGTCTTCAATACCAATACCACTCCATTCCGGGCGACCGAGGGACCGGGCAATCCCGATTCCGCCAATCCCGACTTCGCCGGCATCGAGCGGACGCTGAACAACCGCGGCCTGCGGTCGCTGCGCCTCTTCGGCGGCGGCGCGCCCATCTCCCGGGAAGACTTCCTCCGCTTCAAATTCGACCGCGCTTATGCGCGCGATTCGCGGATGTTCACCGGCATCGTCGGGCCGCTGCTCGCCTCGGCAGCCCCGGGCGCGGACCGCGGGCTCGATCTCTTGCGGCAGTGGGACGGAGTGGCGGCAGACGACTCCGCGGCGGCGGCGCTGGCGGTGCTCACCTGGACCGTGCTCGACGAGCAGGAGAAGGCTGGCAAGCCCACGGACACCGCGGCCGCCTGGCGCGAGGCCGGCGCCTTCTTGCAGAAACACTTCGGAACCATCGAGGTTCCGCTCGGCCAACTCCAGCGCCTGCGCCGCGGCAAGGTGGACCTGCCCCTGGGCGGCGGCCCCGACGTCCTCAACGCCGCCTATGCGAAGCGCGAGGGCGGCCACCTCGTCGGCACCCAGGGCGACTCCTATATCTTGTTGGCGGAGTTCGGCCCCGGCGGCGTGCGGTCGAATTCGGTCATCCAATATGGAGCGTCCAATCGGCCGGACAGCCCGCATTACGCCGACCAGTCCGAGCTCTTCCTCCGCCACGAGCTCAAGCCCGCCTGGCGCACGCTTCTGGAGATCCGCGCGCATTTGGAGTCCGAGGACACTCCGGGCTCCTTGCGGTAAGGCGCCCGGCAGTGGAGCAGCAGCGGGCGCCCGCTGGAGAATCCGCCGCCGGCGCGCCGTGGTACCTTGAGGTCATGGACGCACGGATCCCCTGGCAGAGCGGCACGCACGAGCGCCGCGTCGAGAACTTCTACTCCCGCGGCGCCGAGGACTTTGGCGACTGCCACGGCGGCTATTTGAACTTCGGGCTCTGGGAGTCCGGCTTCAGCTATCTGCAGGCGGCGGAGAACCTGGTCACCCATCTGGGCGCCTGGGGCGGGCTCTCGCACGACTCGCGGCTGCTCGACGTGGGCTGCGGGTTCGGCGCGCAGGACATCCTGCTCGCCCGCAAGTTCGGCCCGGCGCAGATCACCGGCCTCGACGTCACCTGGCCGCACGTGCGCGCCGCCCGGCACCGGGCGCGGGTGGCCGGGCTCTCGCTGGAGGTCCGCTTCCAGCACGGCAGCGCCACCGAGCTGGAATTCCCCGACGGAAGCTTCACCCACGTGCTTTCCATCGAAGGCGTGGTCCACTTCAACACGCGGGAGAGGTTTCTCCAGCAGGCCAGCCGCGTCCTGCGTCCCGGCGGCGTCCTTCTCCTCGCCGACTACGCGCTCAAGCGCAAGCCGGTCCGGCGGATGGACAAGCTCTTCGTCTCTGCCACCCAGAAGGGCTGGCAGATCCCCGCCGAGAACGTGGACACCTTGGGCAGCTACCGCGAGAAGGTGGCGCGGTCGGGCTTCACGCAGGTCGAAGTGGTGAGCGCGGGCGACCGCACCATCCCGCAGTACTTCGAGGAGCAGACCGGCGGCGCGCACCTCGCCTCGATGCTGCGGATCCGTGGGGCGCTGGCGGCGGCTGGCGGGCTCGCCATCGACTGGTTCGCCTGGCAGGCGTGGAAGCGCGGCCAGCTCGACTACGTGCTGGTCCGCGCGGTCAAGCGCTGATCAGCCGATCGGCAGCGTGAAGCGGAAGACGGCCCCCGCGCCAGGGGTCGACTCGGCCCAGATTCGTCCACCGTGCGCTTCAACGATGCCCTTGGCGATGAAGAGGCCCAGGCCCGAGCCGTCGCGTGAATCGTTCCGCGCCTGCCAGTAGCGGTCGAAGATGTGCGGAAGCTGCTCGGGGCGCAGGCCCGGACCGGTGTCGGCCACCGTCACCAGGATGGACTTGTCCGCCGGCTCGACCCGGAGGCGGATGCGGCCGCCCTCGGGCGTGTACTTGACGGCGTTGCCGATCAGGTTCGAGAGCACCTGGTAGACCCGCTCCCGGTCGGCGGAGACCGCGCTCCCGCCGAGGATCTCGTCCTCGACGGTGATGCGCTTTGCCTCTGCCAGCGGGCGCAGGATGAGGAGCGCCTCCTCCATCATGTCGTGCACGTCCTCCGGCCTTCGCTGCAAGGCGAAGCGCCCCGCCTCGATCTTGGCCAGGTCGAGCAGGTCGTGGATGAGGGCGCTCATGCGCTCGACCGCGCGCTGCATTCGCTCGACGCCGCCGCGCAGGCGCACCGAGCCTTCGTCCGCGGGGTTGATGAAGCGCAGGAAGAGCGCCGCCTGGCTGGCGATCAGGCCCAGCGGGTTCTTGAGGTCGTGCGAGACCACCGCCACCAGGTCGTCGCGGGCCTGCACCGCCCGCTGCTCGCGCACCACCTGCCGCCCCAGGTCGAGCTCGACGGCGTAGCGGCGCAGGTCTTCCGCCGTCTCGACGTCGGTGGCGGTCCAGGGCAGAGAGCGCGATCGCACCACCTCTTTCCAGGCCTCGAAGGAAGCGCGCGGGCGCAGGCGCAGCGCGGGATCGAGCGCGGCGGGCTTGCGCGGATCTCCGCCCCAGGTGACGGTCTGGATCATCTCCGGACGAAACCAGAGCAGCCGCGCAGGCGGCGCGCCGGGGAGCGAGAAGGACATGAGGCCGCTGGCCAGCTCTCGGACCGCCGCGGCTGCCGGAAAGAGCGCCGATAGCGAGGCGGTGGCGAAGGGCTCTTCGCGGGTGTCGAGGCAGCGCGAGATCTCCACCGCCACCTCCGGCTCGGGCGCGCGGCCAAAGACCATCGCCTGCCCGCCGCGCACCACCGCGGCGCCCGACGCGCCCACCGCTTCGCAGAGATCGCTGCCCTGCCCGAGCAGGCTCTCCAGCAGGGGGCGGGACGGGTCGGTGGTTCGCATGGTCTCGACCAGCCGGTGCACCGTGTCGCGGCGCGCGGCGTGGAGCGCGGCGGTCTCCCGGTCGGCGACGGCGCTCAGCTGCAGCGAGGTGAGCCGCCCGATCATCTCGCAGGCCGAGCGCAGCTCGTAGGGCACCAGCCGCGGCCCGCTGTGGTTGGCGCAGCTGATCAAGCCCCAGAGCCGGCCGCTGACGATGAGCGAGATGCTCATGGCCGCGCGCACGCCCATGTTGGCCATGTACTCGAGGTGGATGGGCGAGACGCTGCGCAACACCGAGAAGCTCAAGTCGAGCGGCGCACCCGTCTGCGGCCGCAGCAAAGGGACCAGCCGCGCCGGCGTGTAGCTTGCGTCGGGGATGATGCGCAGCCAATTCTGCAGATAGAGCTGCCGCGCCTGCTGGGGAATGTCGGACGCCGGGTAGTGCAGCCCGAGGTACGGCTCGAGCGAGGCCTCCTTCGCCTCCGCCTCGACGGTGCCGTTGCCCTCCTCGTCGAAGCGGTAAAGGATGACCCGCTCGAACCCCGTCAGCTGACGCACCTCCTGCACCACCACGCCGCAGAGCGCGGCAAAAGTCTCCGCGTGCTGCAGCCCGATGAGCGCGCGGCGCAGCGGATGGTGCGTGCCCGGCTCCCGCGGCCCCGTCAGCGGCTCCAGCTCGAGGATGGCGGCGCCCTGGTGCCGGTGGACGATGCCGTCGAAGTGCCGGCCACGCGCGCTGATATGCAGCGGGTTCAGCTCCTGCCAGCGGTCGCCGGACAAGGCCGCCCAGACCGCCGCCGCCGAGGCCGCGTCGAGGATGGAGGAGAGCGGCTCTCCCAGCACCTCCTCGACCTGGCGCCCGAGGATGCGGGCGACATTTTCGCTGACCTGGCTGACGGCCAGCGACGGCTCGCGCAGCGCGAGCAGCACGCCGTGCGGCTGGATCGCGCCGGGGATCTGGATCGGCTCGCGATCGCAGCTGTTGAGATCGACGGCGCGCGGCTCATTCAAGGGCGACTCTCCGGTTCCTGGCCCAGCCCAAAAGCGCGCGGAAGGTCTCGCACGCCGAGTGGACGATCTCCTCCGGGTCGGCGCCATCGCGCACCAGGCCCTCGATCCACTGGATCACCTGCGTGAAGCGCGCCGCCGTGCCGGCGCCTTCGCCGGTGAAGAAGGCGGAGCCGGTGGCGGGGCCGAGGCCGTGGCGCTGGTGCAGGCCGCGGGCGATGACCTGGCCGCCGAGGCAGGCGCCCTCGAGGACGTAGAGGCAGCCGGCGCGGTGGCCCTCGCTGGTCAGCGATGGCAGGTCGCCGCAGCGCGGAAGCTGCGCGATCAAGGACGGCTCGGCGCCGAGAGCGAGGAGATCCTGTTCGAGGAGCGCCGCCCGCGCAGGCCAGGCGAAGCCCGGAGCGGCAACGGCAGCGAGGCGCTCTTCGACGGGAGCGTGGAAGCCGTAGAAGGTTTCGAGCAGCAGCCGGTAGCGCGCCATCGAGAGGCCGGTCAAGTCGAGTGCTTGCTCGATCTCGACGTGGAGCGCGGCCGTCGCCTGTCGAAGCTGCGCGCGGATCGCCGGCTGGTTTGGCAATTCTTCTCGATTGTCGATGAGGGGCGCAGCAGCGAACAGGGATCAGTACAACTACGACTATAACTACGCCGACTGCACGCGCCCTCCTGTGTCGCCGATCGGACGACTGGGCGCTTGGCCCTGCCTGGGGTTTCCCCCGAACCGCTAAGTGCGAACCCTAAGCGAATCCCGCCGTTCCCGATCTTCCGAGGAGCTCAGATGCCGACCAAGTCGAAGACGCCCGCGCCGCGGGCAAAGCCTGCTGCTGCCAAGGCCGCCGCCAGGTCCACCGTGAGCGGCTCTCGCAGTGGAACTTCCGCTGCCCGCGGCGACGATGCCGCAGCGGCGAAGCTCGCAGCCACGAACGATCTGGCCGCGGCGATACCCTTCAACGCCAACAAGGCCGCCGAGCACGGCAAGCGTGCGCTGCAGCCGCCCGAGGGCACGCACCTTCCGCCTCCGGACCTGTCGGTCTCCGGCAGCACGCTGAGCGAGACGGTGGCGTCGGCGAAGGTTGGCAGGGGCAAGCCGCAGCAGGGCGAGAACCCCGGCAACCTTCCCCTCGACCGCGTCCGCGTAGACTCGACCGGACGCGGCTTGACCACCAACCAGGGCGTGCCCATCGCCGACAACCAGAACTCGCTCAAGGCGGGGCTGCGCGGGCCGACCCTGATGGAGGACTTCATCCTCCGCGAGAAGATCACCCACTTCGACCACGAGCGGATCCCCGAGCGCATCGTGCACGCCCGCGGGTCGGCGGCGCACGGCTTTTTCGAGTGCCTGGCGCCGATGGGCAAGCTGACCAAGGCGTCGTTTCTCGCCGAGAAGGGCAAGCGCACGCCGGTCTTCGTGCGCTTCTCCACGGTGGCGGGCGAGCGCGGGTCCGCCGACCTGGCCCGCGACGTGCGCGGCTTCGCCGTGAAGTTCTATACCGACGAGGGCAACTTCGACCTGGTCGGCAACAACATTCCGGTCTTCTTCATCCAGGACGCGATGAAGTTTCCCGACCTGGTCCACGCGGTCAAGCCGGAGCCGCACCACGGCATGCCACAGGCGGCGAGCGCCCACGACACCTTCTGGGACTTCGTCTCGCTGATGCCCGAGTCGACTCACATGCTGCTGTGGGTGATGAGCGATCGCGCGCTGCCCCGCAGCCTCGCCACCATGCAGGGCTTCGGCGTGCACACCTTCCGCTTCGTCAACGCCGAAGGCTCGTCGCGCTTCGTCAAGTTCCACTGGAACCCGGTGCGCGGCACCCACTCGCTCGACTGGGACGAGTGCGTGAAGATCAACGGCGCCGACCCCGACTACCACCGCCGCGACCTCTGGGAGTCGATCGAGGCCGGGCAGTTTCCCGAGTGGGAGTTCGGCGTGCAGATCTTCACCGAGCAGCAGGCGGACGGGTTCTCCTTCGACGTCCTCGACCCGACCAAGATCGTGCCGGAGGAGTTGGTGCCGGTGATCCCCATCGGGCGCCTGGTGCTCAACCGCAACCCCGACAACTTCTTTGCCGAGACCGAACAGGTGGCCTTCTGCGCGGCGCACGTGGTGCCGGGCATCGACTTCTCCAACGATCCGCTGCTGGCGGGCCGCATCCACTCGTACATGGACACGCAGATCTCGCGGCTGGGCGGGCCCAACTTCCACGAGATCCCCATCAACTCCCCGGTGGCGCAAGTGCACAACAACCAGCGCGACGGGATGCACCGGCAGGCGATACATCGCGGGCGCGTCTCCTACGAGCCCAACTCGCTGGGCGGCGGCTGCCCCTTCCAGCAGGGAGCGGCGGCGGGCTTCACCTCCTTTCCGGATCCCACGCCCGAGGACAAGGTGCGCGGCAAGCCGGAGAAGTTCGCCGACCACTACACGCAGGCGGCGCTCTTCTTCGAGAGCCAGTCGCCGGTGGAGCAGGCGCACATCATCCGCGCCTTCCGCTTCGAATTGACCAAGGTGCAGGCGCCCGCCATCCGCGAGCGCGTCCTCGCCAATCTGGTCAACGTCAGCGACGCTTTGGCGGCGGCGGTGGCGGAGGGACTCGGCGTCGAGGTGCCCGAACCATCTCCTTTGGCGCTGCGGCCGGCGAAGCCCGAGGTGACCACTTCGAAGTCGCTCTCCCTCTTCGCGCGGCCCGGCGACGGGCGCATCGCCGGGCGCAAGGTCGCCATCCTGGTCGCCGCCGGCGTCGATGGAGCGGGGGCGATGGCGGTGCACCGCGCGCTGCTGGCGCAGGGGGCGGCGCCGCGGATCGTGGCGGCGCGGCTCGGCCCTGTGGAGAGCGCCACCGGCGACGCGCTCGAGCCGGACGCGACCTTCGAGACCATGCCCTCCTGCCTCTTCGACGCTGCGGTGGTGCCAGACGGCGAGGGCGCAGCCGCGGCGCTGGCGGCGCTTGGGCACGCGCTCGAGTTCGTCAAGGATCAGTACCGCCACTGCAAGGCCATCCTCGCCCTCGGAGCGGGGAAGACCCTGCTGGAGAAGGCGGGCCTTCCGCTCGACCTCGACGACGCGGCCCTGATCGCCTCCGGGCCCGGCCAGGCGAGCGCTTCGACCAAGGCGTTCATCGCGGCCTTGGCGAAGCATCGCAACTGGGACCGCGCCATGGATCCGCCGCCCGTCTAGCCCTCCCCCTTCGGCGGGCTACGCTTGCACGAAGCCGGGCGTCCTCTTCACGGAGGCCGCCCGGTCGATGAGGCGCGTCGCGGCTTCGGCGGCCACTCCATAGGCGAGATGTGCGGCCGCCCCGCGTGCGTGGACCTTCCACGAGAAGGCGCGCGGACCCGGCGTCCAGCGCATGAGCGGCATGAGGAGCTCGTCCACCACCAGGAAGAAGCCGACGCCGAAGAGCAGTCCCATCCCGGCACCGATGCGCGGATTGCGCCGCCGCAACGCGACGTACTGCAGGCCGGTAAGCAGCCCGAAGGCCTGGTGGAACTTCCAGCCGTAGTCTTCCCGCTGCTTCCGGCTCAGCCGCTTGCCGGCCACTTTCGCGATCTTCTCCACGCCGCGCTCGTAGGCGTGCTTGTTGCCGCGCGCGAGGTTCTCCACGAGGCGCGCTCGCGGTCCCTCCTTTTCGTAGAGGTAGATGCTCACCCAGTCGAGGGCCTTGCTGGCGGCGAGGCCGACCAGAAGCCCCTTCACTGGAAAGGAGTCGAGGATGCGTCCGAGTCGGGGGGCGGTGGCATTTTCCATGACCGAACAGTAGGTCGCCCCCGTGGTGCGGGCTCTCTCGGCCGCTCTGCGCACCGCCGGACGGTTGCGCACACGCTTGTGGCATGGCCGCGAAACCTTGCGTAGGGTGCGCGCTCAGTTCGTCTGGGAGATCCCATGCACCGCCTGGCCCTGATCGCCGCCCTGGTCCTCTCCTTCGCCGCCCGCGCCGCCAAGGACAACCTGGCCCTCTCGAAGAAGCGCGCTAAGAACCGGCGGGTGGAGCTGGTCAAGCTCGCAGCGCCATGACCTTGGACGCGGCAGAGGCCATCCAGCGGCTCCGCGACGGCAACCGTCGCTTCGTCGAGCAGGCTCCCGAGGCGCGCACGCGCTGGGACCCGGCCGCGGCCACCGACGCGAGGCCGTTTGCCGCCGTGCTCTGTTGCTCCGACGGGCGCGCGCCGGCCGAGTTCGTCTTCGACGTCGGGCTGGGCGACCTCTTCGTCATCCGCGTGGCCGGCAACATCGTCGCGCCTTCGCAGGTGGGCTCCATCGAGTTCGCGGTCGACGCCTTCGGCGTGCCGCTGGTCGTGGTCATGGGGCACACGCGCTGCGGGGCCATCGCCGCCGCCGCCCGCCACCTCCAGGACGGCCTGGCGCCGCCCACCGACAACGTGCTGCGCATCACCTCGCGCATCGGGCCCATCATCGCGCCAGTGCTGGCGACTGTGGGGTTGGCCGACCCGCTGCGGGCCGCCATGCGCGCCAACGTGCTCGCTTCGGTGGCGCAGCTCAGCCACGGCAGCAAGCTGATCGAGGAGCTGGTCCAGGCCGGCCGCCTGCGGGTGGTCGGCGCGGAGTACGAACT
Source organism: Deltaproteobacteria bacterium (assembly GCA_025350525.1). GTDB lineage: Bacteria > Myxococcota > Myxococcia > Myxococcales > 40CM-4-68-19 > 40CM-4-68-19. Next base: position 3,022 of record JANXXR010000716.1, on the reverse strand, counting down.
GGAGAGCGGCCGGGTCCGCTTCCTCGAGCACGAAGAGCCGGGCTGACCCTCAGACCGACGGCGCGGGAACCGGCGCCGCCCCGGCTGCGCTGCGCGCCTCGGCGCGGTGGTCGCGGGCGATGAGCAGGTAGATCGAGGGCACGAAGAAGAGCGTGAAGGCCGTGCCCACCGCCATGCCCGTCACCAGCACCAGCCCGATGCTGTTGCGCGCCGCCGCACCGGGGCCGGTCACCAGCGTGAGCGGAAAGTGTCCGCAGACGGTGGCGACGCTGGTCATGAGCACCGGCCGCAGGCGGGTGACCGCGGCGTCGCGGATGGCGTCGAGCTTCGAGTGCCCCTCCTCTTGCAGCCGGTTGGCGAACTCGACGATGAGGATGCCGTTCTTGGAGACCAGACCCACCAGCGTCACCAGCCCCACCTGCGAGTAGACGTTCAAGGTCGTCGTCCAGCCGTCGGTGAAGAAGTGCATGTTGGGGTTGGGCATCTTGAGGAAGGTCATCACCAGCGCGCCGAACATGCCCAGCGGCACCGAGCCGGCCAGGATGACGAAGGGATCGCGGAAGCTGTTGAACTGCGCCGCCAGCACCAGGAAGATGAGGACGATGGCGAGCAGGAAGGCGGGCAAGAACTTGTCGCCCTCGGTGCGCAGCTGGCGCGACTCGCCGGTGTAGTCGATGACGTAGCCCTTGGGCAGGATCTTGGCGCCTTCGTCCTCGAGGTACCTGAGCGCCTCGTCGAGGGGGCGGACGGCCACGCCGCTGATCTTGACCGCGTTGAGCTGCTGGAAGCGGTTGAGCGCGCGGGGCGTCACCGAGTCCTTGATGGTGGCGAGCGTGCTCAGCGCCACCAGCTTGCCGCCGGGTCCGGTGACGTGGATGTCCTGCAGCTGCTCGGGGTTGAGCCGCTCGGCGCGGAGCAGCTGCGGGATGACCTTGTAGCTGCGCCCGGCGATGCTGAAGCGGTTGACGAAGTTGCCGCCGACGGCGGAGCCGAGGTCCTGTCCGACGGTGGCGAGGTTGAGGCCCAGCTCGGCCACCATCTCGCGGTCCACCGTGATCTCCGACTGCGGCTGATCGATCTTGGTGTCGATGAGCGGCGGGAAGGCAAAGATGCCGCTGGTGGCCGCCTTGGCCTGCAGCTTCTGCGCGAAGCCGAGGATCTCGCTGGCGTCGGCGGTGGAGGCCAGCACCACCTCGACCGGGAAGTTGCCGCCGCCGGGCAGCGCCGGCGGCAGGATGGCGAAGGTCTGCACGCCCGGCACCGAGGCCACCTTGCCGAAGACCTCGGGCAGCACCTGCGCCGCCGAGCGCTTGCGCTCGTCCCAGGGCTTGAGGCCGTCGCCCCAGAAGCCGCCGCCGGGCGTGGTGATCTGGAAGGTGAACTGCGTCTCCGGGATGGGCATGAGCGCGTCGTTGACGGCGCGGGTGGACTGCGTCACCTGCTCGAGCGTCGAGTTGGCCGGGGTGTTGACCACGCCGAAGATCACGCCCTGGTCCTCCGCCGGCGCCAGCTCCTTGGGCGACTGCGAGAACATGAGGAAGGCGAGCAGCGAGATGACGATCCAGGCGGTGTAGATGGGGCCGCGCGACCGGAGGGTCACGTTGAGGACGCGGGCGTAGGTCTCCTTGACGCGCTCGAAGGTGCGGTTGATGTACCTGGCGAAGCCCTTCTCCTCGGTGTGCAGCAGGTACGCGGACATGACCGGCGAGAGCGTCAGCGCCACGATGCCGGAGATGGTGACCGCGCCCGCGAGGGTGAGGGCGAACTCGCGGAAGAGCGAGCCGGTGAGGCCGCCCTGGAAGGCGATCGGCGCGTAGACCGCCGCCAGCGTGATGGTCATGGAGATGATGGGCCCGACCAGCTCGCGGGCCGCCGTCAAGGCCGCGTCGATGGGTTTGAGCCCCTCGCGCAGGTGGCGCTCGACGTTCTCCACCACCACGATGGCGTCGTCCACCACCAGCCCCACCGAGAGGACGATGGCGAGCAGGGTGAGCAGGTTGATGGTGAAGCCGAAGGCCTGGATGAGGAAGATGCCGCCGATGAGCGAGACCGGAATGGCCACCACCGGCACCAGCGAGCTGCGCAGCGAGCCGAGGAAGAGGAAGATGACCACCACCACGATGAGCAGCGTCTCCAGGAGCGTCTGCACCACTTCGCTGATGGCGGTGCGGATGTACGCCGTCGCGTCGTAGGCGATGGTGGCCTTGATCTGCTCGGGCAGCTCCTTCTGCAGGGACTCCATCTCCGCCCGCACCCGCTTGATGACGTCGAGGGCGTTGGCGCTGGGGAGCGCCCAGACGCCGATGAAGACCGCGGTCTGCCCGCTGAAGTTCACCTGGGTGTCGTAGTCTTCGGCGCCCAGCTGCACGTCGGCGATGTCCTTGAGGCGCACCGAGGAGCCGGCGCTCTCGCGGACCACCAGCTTCTCGAACTCCTCCGCCGAGCGCAGGTCGGTGTTGGCGGTGAGGTTCACCTGGACCAGGCGCCCCTTGGTCTGCCCGACGGCGGCCAGGTAGTTGTTGGCCGCCAGCGCCTGCCGCACCTGCGCGGGGCTGACGTTGAGCGCGGCCATGCGGTCGGGCTTGAGCCAGATGCGCATCGCGAAGGTCCGAGCGCCGAGGAGGTCGGCCCGCTGCACGCCTTCGATGGCCGAGAGGCGCGGCTGGACGATGCGGACCAGGTAGTCGGTGATCTCGTTCTGCTTCAAGAACTCGGAGGAGAAGCTCAGGTAGGCCGAGGCAAACTGGCTGTCCTGCGATTCGATGTTGAGCACCGGCACCTGCGCCTCGGGGGGCAGGTCGCCGCGCACTTGATCGACTTTGGAGCTGATCTCGGCGAGCGCCTTGGTGGCGTCCTGGTTGAGCCGGAGCCGCGCCTTGATGATGGAGACGTTCTGGCTGCTGGTGCTCTCGAGGTATTCGATGCCGTCGGCCGCGGCGATCACCCGCTCGAGCGGAGTGGTGATGTAGCCGCGCACCAGCGCCGCGTTGGCGCCGACATAAACCGTCGTCACCGTGATGGC
>JANXXR010000714.1 GCA_025350525.1 Deltaproteobacteria bacterium | reverse complement strand
GCGCGCTTCGGCACCGACGCAGAGACCTACTCGAGCGTGCTGGTGCGAGCGCAGAACGCCGACGATGTGCCCGACGTGGCCGCGGCCGTGAAGAAGATGGGCCTCGAGCTCGACGAGACCGAGCGCAGCCGCGCCCTGCAGATCGGCGCCGCCGTCGAGCTGGTCACCCTGGCGCTCTCGCTTTTGGCGGGCCTCATCACCTGCCTCGCCGCGGTCAACACCATGCAGGCCTTCTACGCCAGCGTGCGCGAGCGGACCCGGGAGATCGGCGTCTTGCGGGCGGTGGGCGCGACCCGCGGCGACGTGGCGGCGGTGGTGCTGGCGGAGGCGGCGGCCACCGGCCTCGCGGGAGGGATCGCCGGCGTCGTGCTGGCCCGGCTGGTCGGGGCGCTCCTCGACCGGCTCTCGCGCACGGGGCTGCCCGACTTTCCCTTCAAGCCGCAGACCTTCTTCCACTTCGAGGTGCGGCAGGTGGCGCTGGGCATCGCCGTGGCGCTGGCCGCCTCGCTTCTCGGGGCCTTCCTCCCCGCCCGCGCCGCCGCCCGCCTCGATCCGGCCAAGGCGCTGACCGAGAGCTGACCCCGCTCCCCAGGGCGAAAAAAAATAATTTTTTTTCTTGGGGGGGCCTGGACACCTTCCCCCTCCCGGGGCGCGTTAGGATAGTGGCGTGGACACGGGGGCGTGGTTCGAAGAGATGAAGCGGCGCCGCGTCTTTCGCGCGCTCTTCGGCTACGGCATCGTCGCCTTCGCCGTCCTCCAGGTGATCGAGCCCATCATGCACGGGCTCAACCTGCCCGAATGGGTGCTCAAGGCCACGGTGGTGGCGCTGGGCCTGGGCTTTCCCTTCACGCTGGTGCTCGCCTGGGCCTTCGACGTCAAGGGAGGGCGCATCGAGAAGGCCGGCGCGCCCCGCGGCCGGTGGCTGTTGGGCCTCTTGGTCCTGGGCCTCGCGCTCGGCGCGCCCGGCGTCGGCTGGGTGTTCTGGAAGAGCCGCCACGCGCCGATGGCAGCTCCGATGGTGGCGCCGGGAGCGGGCCCGCCCAGCATCGCGGTGCTGCCCTTCACCGACCTCAGCCCCGCCAAGGATCAGGACTGGATGTGCGACGGCATCGCCGAGGAGATCCTCGACGCGCTCTGCACCGTCAGCGGGCTGCGGGTGGCGGCGCGCAGCTCGTCGTTCCAGTTCAAGGGCAAGTCCGCCGATGCCCACCAGATGGCGAGCGCGCTGGGCGTCTCGACGCTGCTCGAGGGCAGCGTGCGCAAGCTGGGCGACCGGCTGCGGGTGAGCGCGCGGCTGGTCAGCGCCGAGGGCTACGAGCTCTGGTCGGAGAAGTTCGACCGCGGCGTCGCGGACGGCTTCGCCATCCAGGAGGAGATCGCCCGCGCGGTGGTGGCGGCGCTGCGGGTGCGCATCTCGCCCGACGAGTCGGGGCGCCTGCGCCGCTCGGGAACGGTGAATCCAGAGGCGTACGAGATGTACTTGCGGGGCCGGCAATATCTCAACACCCGCGCCTCCGAAGAGCTCGAGTCCGCCCGGCAGATGTTCAAGCGCGCCTTCGCCCTGGACCCCGCCTTCGCGCAGGCGCACGCAGGGCTCGCCGACACCGATGCCTTCCAGCTGCAGTGGCTGTTGATCGAAAAGGCGGCGCAGCCGGCCCGCCGCGAGGAGGCGCTGGCCGAGAGCGAGGAGGCGCTGCGGCTCAATCCCGACCTGGCGGAGGCGCACGTGGCCCGCGCGAACCTGCTCTCGCTCTTGGGCCGCAGCGCCGATGCGGACCAGAGCTTCCGCCGCGCCACCTCGCTCGCACCTGGCCTGCGCGATGCCTGGTACTTCTACGCGCGGTTCCTCTTCTCCTCGGAGCGCTACGCCGAGGCTGCCCAGGCGTTCGAGCAGGCCTCCCGCATCGATCCCGACGACTACGCGTCGCTCGTGCTCTTGAACATGCAATACCGGAAGCTGGGAGACCCGGTGAAGGCGCGCGCGGCCTCGCAGCGATCGGTGGAGGCGGCGGATCGCGTGCTGCGCGGCCAGCCCGACGACGCGAGAGCGCTCTACCTGTCGGGAGGAGCGCTGATCGGACTGGGCGAGCTGCAGAAGGGGAAGGAGCGGCTCGAGCAGGCGGTGCTCCTCAGGCCGCAGGACTACGCGGTGCTCTACAACGCCTCCTGCGGATTCGCGCAGGCGGGCGACAGCGAGCGGGCGCTGGACCTTCTGGATCGGGCGGTGGGCACGGGTCAGGGATTCCGAGCCTGGTTCGAGCACGATCCCGACCTCGATTCGCTTCGCGCGCTGCCGCGCTTCCGCCAGATCCTCGCCCGCCTCCCGGCCGAGCCCGCAGCCCAGTGATAGAGTGATGTTTTCGTGGCGGAGCGCGTGACCCCCTTCGGCAAGTACTTCCTGCTCGAGCGCATCAACGTCGGTGGCATGGCCGAGGTCTACAAGGCCAAGACCGTCGGCGTCGAAGGCTTCGAGAAGATCGTCGCCATCAAGCGCATCCTGCCCTCGGTCGCCGAGGACGAAGAGTTCATCAGGATGTTCGTGGACGAGGCGAAGATCACCTCGCAGCTCTCCCACGCCAACCTGGCGGCGACCTTCGATCTGGGGAAGATCGACGAGACCTTTTACATCGCCATGGAGTACGTGCCGGGCAAGGACCTGCGCGCCGTCTTCGAGCGCATCAAGCGCCGCGGCGAGCGGGTGCCCTGGCAGCTGTCGGCGTGGGTGATGGGCCGCGTCTGCGAGGGGCTCGACTATGCCCACCGCAAGCGCGACACCAGCGGGCGCGAGCTGCACATCGTCCACCGCGACGTCTCGCCGCAGAACATCATCCTCTCCTACGAAGGCGAGGTGAAGCTGATCGACTTCGGCATCGCCAAGGCCGCCAACAAGATCACCAAGACGCAGGCGGGCATCCTCAAGGGCAAGTTCGGGTACATGAGCCCGGAGCAGGTGCGCGGCCTGCCGCTCGACGGGCGCAGCGACATCTTCGCCGCCGGGGTGGTGCTCTACGAGATGTGCACCGGCGAACGGCTCTTCACCGGCTCGTCCGACTTCTCGGTGCTGGAGAAGGTCCAGCAGGCGCGGGTGACGCCGCCCTCGCAGGTGGAGCCGTCGATTCCGCTCAAGCTCGAGCGCATCATCCTCAAGGCGCTGGCGCGGGAGCCGGAGGATCGGTTCGCGAAGGCGGCCGAGATGGCCGGCGAGTTGAGCCGCTTCCTCCTCGAGACGCAGCCCCGGGCGATGACCCGCGACGACCTCTCGGCCTTCATGAAGGCCACCTTTCCGGAAGAGGAGCGGCGCGAGATGGACTCGCCCTCGCGGCGTCCGCCGCCGCGCATCGAGGAGCCGCCGCGCAAGCCCGCCCCGCGGCTGGAGCCGCCGCCCCTTCCGGGCGAGGACGATCCCGACAAGACCGTCACCGGGCCTGCGCCACAGGGCGAGCGGGCGGAGATCATCGTCAAGTCGAAGCTGCCGCCGCCTTCCGCGGCCGAGCTGGTGGAGCCCGGCGAGAGCCCGACGCGCCCGATGAGCATGAACGAGCTGGCCGCTGCCGAGCGGCAGTACGCGCAGCAGCAAAAGACCACGCCGTCGGTGGTGCTGGGCGCGGAGGCGGAGGATACGCCCACGCCGGCGGGGGCGCCTTTGGCAGAGGCGTTCGGGGCGCGCGACGAGGCCACCCGGACTCCCGTCGAGCGGCCCATGCCG
>JANXXR010000698.1 GCA_025350525.1 Deltaproteobacteria bacterium | reverse complement strand
CTCGGCCTGCTTCTCCTCGACCGAGGCGTTCTGCGACGACTGGAAGGTCCCCAGCTTGGTGACTCCCTCGACCAGCTCGAGCACCTCGGTGCCGAACAGCTCCTTGATCTCCTCGGGCTTGGCGAGCGTGTCCTCGATGGTGTCGTGAAGGAGGCCGGCGACGATGCTGGATTCGTCGAGCTTCAGGTCGGCGAGCAGGCCCGCCACCTCGAGCGGGTGGACCAGGTAGGGCTCGCCCGACTTGCGGATCTGTCCCTGGTGGACCTTCGCCGAATAGACGTAGGCCTTCTTGACCAGATCCAGATCGGCGCCCGGATGGTAGGCGCTGATCTTCTCCAGGATGTCATTCAGCCGGATCATCGGGGGAACTACGCAGGCTAGCGGATCAGGATCGTTGCAGCAATGTTGCCGGAGGACTTTCGACGCGCCGGAACCGTTCTCGATTCGCGGCCGTTGTCCGGCGCTGGGCGCTCGCGTAGACTCGGCCGCCCATGGTGACTTGTCCGGCTTGCGGGAAGGAGAACGAGGACGCTGCCTTCGAGTGCAGGCGCTGCAGGGCGCCGCTGCGCGACGAGATCCCCGAGGAGCACGCCGCCGGGCAGGCGCCTGCCGCCGCGGTCCCGGGTGGAGCGCAGGTCGAGCCCGAGGCTTCGTCAGACGCGCTGGGCATGGTCTGCAACCGCTGCGAGGCTTACAACGAGCCGGGCATCCGCACCTGCACCAACTGCGCGTCCCCGCTCTTCGGCGGCCAGCCCGGCCAGCCGCCCCACGACAAGACGCCGCCCGACGGCTCACCTTCGCTTTCCGACGAGCTTTCCGCGCTGGCCATCAGCGACGAGGAGGCGGCCGAGGCCGGCGTCTCCCGCTCCGGGAGCGGCAGGAGCCGGTCCGGAAACGGCGCCGAGTCCGAGCCGCCGTTCGACAAGACCCCTCCGGAGGCCTTCGTGCTTCCCGACCACGAAGAGCCGGCGCCCGCGCGGAGCCGCGTCGCCGAGGTCGCCGCCGGCGCGGCCACTGCCGCCGGAGTCGCGGTCGGCTCGGCCGTGGGCCTCGCCGGCCTGCGCCGTTCCCCGGAGCCGCCGCCCGCCAAGGCGCCCGAGCCTGCGGCCGCACCCGCCGAGAAGCGCTGCCCCAGCTGCGGCGCCGGCAATCCGCCCGCGGCCAAGTTCTGCTTCGACTGCGGCACGCCCTTCGCCAAGAAGCCGGCGGAGACCAAGCCGCCCGAGCCGGTCAAGGCCGCCGGACCTGCGCCCGAGCCGGTCCGCGAGCCGGTGAAGGCCGCGCCTCAGCCGGTCCGCGCCGCGCCGCCCGAGGCCCTCCGCTCCGCGCCACCCACCGCCCGCATCGAGCCGATCCGCTTCAAGGCCGAGCCGCCGCCGTCGATCCAGGGGGCGCCGTCGGTCCAGGTGGCGCCGTCCATCCACATCTCCGAGGAGCTCGCCGACTCCACTACCGAGAGCACCGCCGTCGAGAGCGCCGCCGTCGAGAGCACCCTCGACGAGCCCTTGCCCGACGAGGCCGCGCCGCTCGACGATCCGCTTCCCGAGGAGCTGGCTGCCGATTCCGCTGCGCCTCTGGACGAGCCGCTCCCCGAAGAGCTGCCTGCCGAATCCGCCGCCTTCGCCGAGGAGCCGCTGCCCGAAGAGCTCCCCGCGGAGGAGGCCTTCGCCGAGCCGCTGCCGGAAGAGCTGCCGGCGGAAGAGCCCTGCGAAGAAACGCCGCCGCCCTTCCAGGCCAGCCTGGTGGTCGAGAAGGGCGCTGCGCAGGGCACGACCTTCGTGCTGGCGCACCTCGAGAACAGCGTCGGCGGCAGCGGCGCGCACGTCGAGCTGGGCGAGGATTCCTTCATCGCCCCGCACGCCGCCACGCTGCTCTTCGCCGAAGACCACCTCGCCGTCCGCGACGAGGGCAGCGCCAACGGCGTCTTCGTCAAGGTCCGCGAGTCGGCGCCGCTCGAGGCCGGCGATCTCTTCATCGCCGGCGAGCGGCTCTTCCGCTACGACGGCCCCGTCGAGCTGGCCAGGGGCGACGATTCCGAGACGCCGTTGCTCGGCGCGCCGCGGCCGCAGCCGTCCGCGGTTCGCATCAGCGAAGTGCTGCTGGCCGGCAAGACGGGACGCACCTGCCACCGCGCCGGGCCGGTCATCGCCATCGGGCGGACCGGCTGCGACCTGAACTTCCCCGCCGACGCGCTGCTCGCCGCGCGGCACGCCGAGATCCGCCTCGGCGAGGACGGCAGCGCCACGCTGGTAGACTTGGCAGCCGGGCCCTCCGGAGTGTTCGTGCGCCTCCGCGCGCAGGCGCAGCAAGACTTGCAGGCGGGCGACACGCTGATGGTCGGAGAGCAGCTGCTCCGCCTCGAAGTCGGCTAAAGCCGCTACAGTCCCTTGAGGATGGTGTCGACGACGTCGGCGTACTTGGGCGCGTTGAGGCGCCGGGCCGCTTCGTACTCGGTGCGTGCCCGCGACGGCTGCGAGTTGAGGAAGAGCCCGCCCAACCGGTAGTGCGCCTCGGCGTTGTCGGGGTCGAGCTGCACCGCCTGCTCCAGCAGATCGCGCGCGGTGCCGGTGTCGTTGGCGGCCTGCCACTCCGAGGAGCGAAGCACCAGCTCTTTGGCCTTGGCGGGATCGCGCTGCACCGGCGCGGCAGGATCCTTCATCGTAGTGATGGCAGTCGCGCCCGGAGTGGCCACGGCGACCGGCACCACCGGGGCAACCTGCTGCGCGCCGCGCTTCTTGATGAATGCGCCAGCGCCGAGCAGCAGCACCAGGGCCAAGCCGGCGGCCAGCGCCAGCATGCGCCGCGGCCCCGCCGGGCTGGGCTGCGAGGCTGCAGGCGTCTCGCTCGAAGCCGAGGCGGAAGGCAAAGTGGTGCCGTGCGACGGCGTGGACACCGCGTCGCGCGGGGCGCTCAGCTCGAAGGCAGGCTGGTGGTGCTTCGGCACCTCGAGGAGCAGCTGCCGGAAGGCCGCGGCGGTCTGCGGCCGCAGCGCCGGATCCTTCTCCAGCGCGCGCAGGATGAGCGCCTCCATCGCCTCGGAGATGGGCGCGTCGGGCTGGCGCTGCCGCGGCGGCACCGGCGGCTCGTTGACGTGCTTGGTGAGCACCTCCATCGAGTTCTGCCCGTCGAAGGGAAGGTGCCCGGTGGCCATCTGGTAGAGGATGACGCCGATGGCGTAGAGGTCGCAGCGCGCGTCCAGCTGCGAGCCCGTCGCCTGCTCCGGCGCCATGTACTGCGGCGTGCCGCAGACCACGTCGTTGCGGGTGAGTCCCGGCATGTCGCTGTCGAGGATCTTGGCGATGCCGAAGTCGAGGACCTTGACGAAGTCGGGCTGGTCGCGCCGGTGCTCGACCATGATGTTCTCGGGCTTCAGGTCGCGGTGGATGACGTTGTGCGCGTGCGCCTCGGCCAGCGCCGCCAGCACCTGCGCCATGATGTTGCAGAGCCGCTCTTCCGCGAGCGGCCACTCGTCGCGCAGCACGACGCGCAGGTCCGTGCCCTGCACGTATTCCATGGCGATGTAGAGGCCGCCGTCGGCGTCGTTGCGGCCGAAGTCGAGCACCGAGATGCCGTTCGGGTGGTTGAGCCGGCTGGCCGCCTTGGCCTCGCGCTCGAAGCGGCCCACCAGCGTCGGGTCTTCGAGCAGCGCGGGCTTGAGCATCTTCAGGCAGACGATGCGATCGAGCGCGAGGTGGCGGGCGCGGTAGACCTTGCCCATGCCGCCTTGGCCGATCAGCTCCTCGACCTTGAAGCGCCCCGCCACCAGCGTGCCGATGAGCGGATCGCGAGGCGGCCGCGACGAGGTGCCGAAGCCCAGGTTGGGATTGCGCGCAGGCGTCACGTTCAGCGGCGTGCCGCAGTAGACGCAGACCTTGGCCTGGCCGGGCGGAAGCGCGCGGGCGCAGCGCGGACAGTTGGCAGGCGCGGCTGTTTCTTTGGCTGCGGCCATTGCCTCCCCCGCGACTGCTGAAAGATTGGCACACAAGCAGGGCTTCTACCAACCGGCAAAAAGACTCTGGGGCGGCAGCCTTGACCCTCGTTCGAAGCGCGGCCTACAAGCGTGAGCATGGAATGCCCCCGCTGCGGCGCGAACAACGAGACCGACGTCGGCTCCTGCCTTTCGTGCGGCGCACCCATCGCGGAAGAAGAAGAGAGCCAGCCCACCATCGCGCAGAAGCCCATCGCGCCGCCTCCGGCCGGCAAGGGTGGAGCGCGGCTGGCTGCAGGCGCGCCGCCCAAGCAGTGCCCCAACTGCATGACGCTCAACGCGGCCACCTTCAAGTTCTGCGCCCGCTGCGGGACGCCGCTCGGCGCCACCGCGGCGCCGCAGCCCGCGGCGAAGCCCGCCGTCAAGCCCGCCGCCGCCGCCGCCAGGCCTGCTCCCGCCGCTGCCAAGCCCGCCGCTCCCGCCGCCGCCCGGCCGGCAGCGCCGCCGCCCAAGACGCCTTCGCCCTCCGCTACCCGGCCGCCCACCGCCGCCGCGCGGCCCGCGCCGCCGCCTCCTCCCAAGCCCTTCACCGGAATCCGCCCTCCGCCGCCGGCTCCGCCCAAGACCGCCGCCAGGCCTCGCGCGCGGCTCTCGGCCATCGCCCGCGACGGCAGCACCTCCGCCGACTTCGTGCTGGTGAAGGACGAAACCAAGGTCGGCCGCCAGGTCGGCGAGGGCGAGGTCAAGCTCGACAAGGATCCCTTCATCGCGCCGGTGCACGCCGTCTTCCGCTTCGACGGGCCGCAGCTGGTGGTCCAGGATTCGGGCAGCGCCAACGGCGTCTTCCTCTGGTTGAAGGAGCGGCAGCTCGCCTCGGGCGACGAGCTGCGCATCGGGCGCCAGCGGCTGCGCGTCGAGTGGCTGCCAGAGGAGCCCGAGCCGCTCGCCGATCAGCCGCTCTGGGGCAGTCCCAATCCCGGCTACGCCGCGCGGGTGGTGCAGCTCCTCGAAGGCGGCGGCGACGGCGACGTCTTCCCGCTCCGCTCCGGCGACAACATGGTGGGGCGCGGAACCGGCGACGTCAGCTTCCCGCAGGACGGCTACGTCTCGAGCAAGCACGCCACCATCACCGTCACCGACGGGCAGATCGCGGTGAAGGATCTGGGCAGCGCCAACGGGACCTTCGTGCGCATCAACGGGCAGGCGCCCGTCAATGCCGGAGATCTGTTGCTGGTGGGCGAGCAGATCCTGCGCGTCGATCCGGCCTGAGGGCCTGCGCGCGACCGGCGCGGCGTCGTGCCGCGGCGGCTCTCAGCAGCGCGAAAAGGACTGCGTGGAGCAGGTCGCGGCAGGAGCAACATTGGCGGACGCGTGCGCCACCTTGGGAGCCGGTCCGTACACTTCCGCCGCGGCGACTGCCGCGCCAAACGCGATTGCGATGAGCCTCTGACGCCAGGTCAATCTCGACATACACACCACCTCGCCCGCTAGGATGCCCTGCGCACCAGTCGGGATTCGACCCGGTTGACGCGCGGGAAAGAGGATTATTTCAGCCCGCCAGCCGCTCGGTGAGCTGCGCCCGCACCCTGGCCCGGAAGCGCTCGAGCCGCATGGTGACCGCGCTCTTGCCGACGCCCATCTGCAGCGCGATCTCGCGCGCCGAGAGCGTGCCCTCCAGGTAGAAGAGGCGCACCGTCTCCTTCTCGGGGCCTTCGCGCAGCCCGTCGATCACCTCGCGCACCGCGCGCAGCTCGGCTTCCTTCTCGAGCAGGTTCGAGGCGGCGGGCACGTGATCCTCGAGCAGCTGCGCCTGGCGGCCGGCGTCCTCGGCGGCCTTGTGGTGCGTCGAGCGCGAGGTCAGGTAGCTGCGGGCGCGGTTCCGCGCGATGGTGAAGAGCCAGGCCGAGAACCGCTCGCGGTCCTTGAGCGAGGCGAGCGCGCGGAAGGCGCGGACGAAGGCCTCCTGCACCACGTCTTCGGCTTCGTCGGCATCCAGCTCGGAGAAGGAGCCCGCGAGCCGCGACACGGCAGGGCGGTAGCGGCGGTACAGCTCTTCTTCGGCCGCCTTGCCGCGGGCGGTGCCGGAGACGGCTCGCGCCACCAGGGTGGAGTCGCCGTCGAGCAGGGTGAGCAGCGGGCGGGCATCGACCGCGGCGGACATGGGGCCCTGGGCCTCGGCAGTCTCGCGGATTCTGTTCGTCGCTGGGGTCATGCTCTCTAAGCAGCCGCCGTGCCTATGCCAACCAGCCAGCGCGCCCGAGCGAAATCAAGCACTTGCGGCAGGGGTGACCTCAGTCACGACCCCCCCGTCCATGACATCGGTGTCGCGTGCGGCCCGAATTGCCGCGTGACGAACCTCACCTGCGAGGCTAGATTCCGCGGCCCGATGCTGCTCGGCTTGGTGAACCAGAAGGCGCTGGACGAGCTGGGCTGGCCCCGGCTCTGCGCGGCGCTGGCCGGGCGAGCGCGGACGCCGATGGGCAGCGAGCGCTGCCTCGCTCTCTTGCCGGGCGACGATCCCGACCTCGCCCGCACGCGGCTGCTCCGCGTCGAGGAAGCGCGGCTCCTGCGCCGCCACGTGCGCGAGCTGCCGCTGGAAGGCGCCGTCGATATCCGCCCCGCGCTGGGGCGCGCCGCCCGCGAAGGGACGCTGGAGCCGCTGGAGCTCTTGCAGGTGGCGCGGCTCATCCGCGCCTCCGAGTCGGCGCGCAGGTTCTGCTCCTCGCAGGCGGACCGCGCGCCGCTCCACTACGAGCTGGCCCTCGAGCTCTCGGAGCTGGGTGCGCTCGCGCAGCAACTGGAGCGCGCCTTCGACGCCGCCGGCAAGCTGCTCGACACCGCCAGCCCGCTTTTGGCCGAGCTGCGCGACCGGGCCCGCGGCCTCCACCGCGCCATCAAGCAGCGCATCGAGGAGCTGCTCGCCGACGAGAAGATCGTCGAGATGCTGCGCGACACCTACTACTCGGTGCGCGGCGATCGCTACGTGCTGCCGGTCCGCGCCGAGCACAAGTCGCACCTGCCCGGCATCGTGCACAACGCCAGCAACTCCGGGCAGACGCTCTTCATCGAGCCGCAGGAATTGCTCGAGCTGGGCAACCAGCTCACCATCGCCGAGGCGGGCGCGCTCGAGGAGGAGCAGCGGATCCTCGCCGAGCTGTCGGCTGCCGTCGGGCAGAAGGCGCCGCTCTTGGAGCACGACGTCGAGATCATCGCCATCCTCGACGAGGCCGCCGCGGCGGGGCGGCTCTCCGACGACCTCGACGCCGGCGCGCCCGAGCTGGGCGGAGATCGCTTCGAGCTGCGCAAGGCGCGCCATCCGCTGCTGGTGCTGCAGCGCAAGGGCGCGGGCATCGTCGCCAACGACATCGCGCTGCCGGCGCCGGCGCAGGGGCTCATCGTCAGCGGGCCCAACTCCGGCGGCAAGACCGTGGCGATGACGGCAGTGGGCCTCTCGGCGCTGATGGCCCGGGCCGGGCTGCCGCTCGCTGCCGAGCCGGGCTCGCGGATGCCCTTCTACCGCACCGTCTACACCGCCATCGGCGACGAGGGAGACCTCTCCCGCGACCTCTCGACGTTTACCGCGCACCTGGGGTCGCTGCGGCACATCCTCGAGGCGGCCGGGCCGGGCACGCTAGTGCTCATCGACGAGATCGCCTCGGGCACCGACCCGCGCGAAGGCGCGGCCATCGCCGTCGCGGCGCTGGAGAAGCTGGTGACGGCGGGCGCGCAGGTGCTGATCACCACGCACCTGGAGGAGCTGAAGGCGCTGGCGCTGGCGGATCCGCGCTTCGCGCCGGCCAGCGTCGGCTTCGACGTCGAGCGGCTGGCGCCGACCTATACGCTGCGGATGGGGGAGGTGGGCGCGTCCTCGGCCATCGAGATCGCGCGGCGGGTGGGGCTTTCCGAGGACGTCTGCGTGCGGGCGCGGGAGATCCTCGGCAGCGGCGCGTCGATGGTCTCGCAGGCGGTGGAAAAGCTGGAGCAGGAGCGGGCGGATTCGGCGCGGGCGCGGGCGGAGGTCCTGGAGGTGAAGGCGGCGCTGGCCGAAGAGCGCGCGGCGCTGCAGCGGGAGCGCGAACGGCTGCGCGAGGTGGAGCGCGAGACGCGGGCGGGCGCGCGGGCGGAGCTGATCGCCGATCTCGCGCAGAAGCGGGCAGAGGTGGCGCAGCTGATCGCGCAGCTGCAGGCGGCGCCGTCCATGGCGCAGGCAGTTGCGGTCCAGCGGACCATCGAGCGCGCCGAAGGCGACGAGCAGCGCGAAGAGGCGCGGATGCAGGAAGCGCCGCCGGAGCACGCCCAGGTCGTGCAGGGAGCACGGGTCCGGCATCTGCGGCTGGGCAGCGAAGGCGTGGTGCTCGAGGTGCAGGACGGACAGGCCACCGTGCAGCTGGGCGCGCTCAGGACCAAGGTGCCGGTGGACGAGCTGGCGCCGATCGCGCGGGCGGTGGCGCAGGCGGGCTTTCGCAAGTCGCGCAAGGAGAAGCTGGACCGCGCCGACCTAGTGCGCGCGGCGGCGGTGGAGGTCAACGTGCCGCGGGTTGATCTGCGCGGCCTGCGGGTGGACGAGGCGCTGCGTTCGTTGGAGCTGGAGCTCGACCGCCACCTGCGCGCCGGAGAAGAGACGGTCCACGTTCTCCACGGCCACGGCTCCGGCGCTTTGAAGGCCGCCGTCCGCGAACACCTGGCGCGCAGCCCCTACGTCACCCGCGCCCGCGCCGCCGAGTCTCACGAGGGCGGCGACGGCGTGACGGTGGCGCAGCTGGCAGGGTGAAGCAGGCTTCAGGCCTGAGGCCGTTTTGCATCTCGCCCTCTCCATTCTATAGAATGGAGATCCCATGCATCCCTGGCTCAAAGCCCTGCAACACGACCTGGTCAAGCGCGCCGTCTGGCCCGCCCGCGACCTGCGCGACTCCGGCGGGCGCGACCTGACGGCGCTGCGGTGCGGCCTCTTCGACCTGATCGACAAGGACGGCGACCCCGTCACCGCGCAGGACCTCTGGGAGCGGCTGCGCGACGAGGCGCCGCCCGGTGTGGAGAAGGCCACCGCCCGGTTCGGCCAGGCGCTGCAGGCAGCCATCGCCGGGCTCTCGCGCCCGTGGCCGGCGCCGCTCGACTCCATCCTGGCCCTGGAAAACGCGTTCGCCGACTTGGCACGAGCCGTGGAACCGGAGAGCTGATGCCGCGCCTGCTGGTGATCGACGACCGCGACCAGACCATCGAGCTGTGCCACCGGCACCTGCCGCAGTTCGACTATCTGACCCGCTGCGGGCGCGCGCATCCGTGCCAGGTGTGCGAAGAGCGCGACCGGGGTTGCCCGCTCAAGTGCGCCCACGACTACTTCGAGGCCTCGGAGGCGCTCTCGCGTGCGGGCGCCCTGCCCGACCTGGTGGTGCTCGACCTGCACTTCGCGCTGCCCGCCGACCGGCTCTTGCCCGAGGAGAAGGGCGACCAGAAGCTGGATCCGCTGCGCCGCAAGCAGGGCCTCTTCATCCTCGAGCGCCTGCGCCGCGACTACCCGACGCTGCCGGTGGTCATGCTCACCACTACCGACGGCGACTCAGGGGACCGGCCGCAGGATCCGCTCGTGCACTTCTGCGAGAACGAAGTGGTCGACTCGCGGACGCTGGCCGGGGAGATCTCGCGGGCGCTGAAGCTGCAGCACGCCGCGCAGGAGGGTCCGGTCTTCTGGGGCCGCTCGCCGGCGATGGCGGAGCTGCGGCGGCAGCTGACGGTGCTCTCGCGCTCGCCCTTGCCGGTGCTCATCGAAGGCGAGACCGGCACCGGCAAGAGCTTCCTCGCCGAGCACGTGCTCCATCCGCGCTCGGGGGCCAAGGGCGCGCTGGTGGTCACCGACCTCTCCACCGTCCCGGCTGCGCTGCTGCCCGCGCACCTCTTCGGCTCGCGGCGGGGCAGCTACACCGGCGCCACCGAAGACCACGCCGGCGTCTTCGAGCAGGCCCACGGCGGGACGCTCTTCCTCGACGAGATCGGCAGCCTCGACCTCGAGCTGCAGCGGCAGCTCCTCCTCGTGCTGGAGCGCGGGACGGTGACGCGGCTGGGAGATTCCCGCGCCCGGCCGGCGCTGCCCAGGCTGGTCGCCGCCACCAACCTCGACCTCGAGGCGCTGGTGCGCGAGGGGCGCTTTCGCCAGGACCTCTACATGCGGCTCAACCCGGCGACGCGGCTGCGGGTGCCGCCCCTGCGCGAGCGGCGGCAGGACCTCCCGCTCCTGCTGCAGTTCGCGCTGCTCGAGTCTCTGCGCAGCGAGGCGCTGCGCCCGCTGGTGCGCGCCTACCTCGCGCGCTTTCCCACTCCCGACGACTTCCTCGAGGAGAACAGCACCGTCGCCTTCGGCAGGCCGCAGGCGAAGACGGCGCGGCGCGACGCCTTCTCGGTCTTCCTCTCGCAGTCGGCGCTGGCCCGCCTGCAGGCCCACGGCTGGCCCGGCAACCAGCGCGAGCTGAAGCTCTTCGCCATGAACGCGCTGGTCTTCGCGCTGGTGCAACAGCTCGATGCGCCGGAGGGCCGCTCCCAGCGCGCCCCGGCCGTGCTCTCCATCAGCGACGCGCTCATCGATCAGCTGCTGGGAAGGCCTCTCTTGCAGCAGCCCGGACCGGTGATCGCGGGACCGAGGTCCGCACCCAGGAGCGCGCCCGGCGACCGGCGCGTGGAGATCCTGCTCAAGCCGGCCCAGTCGTTCGCCGAGATCTCCGCCGACGTCGAGCGGCAATATCTGATGGCGCTCTTCCACGCGCACGCGGGCGATCTCGACGGCATGGCGGTCGAGCTGTTCGGCCCCGGCGCCACCCGGCGCAAGGTCCACCTGCGCATGAACCAGCTCGGCCTGCGGCTGCGCGATCTGCGAGGCGCCGGAGCGTGATCGCCCTCCTGGCAGCGCTGCTCGCGGCCGGCGTCGCGGAGCCGAAGCCGCGCGGCTGGCTCGAGTATGCCAACCTCGCCGATCGGCTGTCGGAGGCGCCCGACCGCTGGGACCGCGCCTCCCAGACGCTCCTCTTGCTCTCCCGCGGTCTCGCGTTGGCGCCGGCCGGCCGCAAGCTGGACCTGGCGCTTCGGGTGGCGAACTTCGAGCGATCGGTGGGAAGGACCGCGCAGGCCCGGGAACGCCTGCTGGCGCTGTCGGCGCTGAAGCCCGGCGCCGAGCAGGCGCGCCGCATCCGCGAACTGCAGGACCGCATCGACGACGAGGAGCGCGCGCGGTTCCTCGTCGACTGGCCCGAGCCCGCCGTGGCCCCGGCGCAGGAGGCAGAGCTTCAGGCGGCCAGGCAGCAGCTGGCGCAGGGCGAGGCGCAGAAGGCGCTGGCGGCGGCCGACGCGCTCTCTTTGCAGCTGCCGGCGTGGCGGGCGGCGCGAGAGCTGCGGGCGCGGGCGCTGGACGAGCTTGGCCGCATCGACCAGGAGGCACGCGAGCTGCGCATCCTCACGCAGCTGGCGCCTTCGCAGGCGCAGGCGTGGCGGAGGCTGGGGGAGATTCTCGCCGAGCAGGGCGGCCTGCTCGAAGCCGACCGCGCCGACGAAGCGCTGCGGCAGGCGCTGGCGCTGGAGCCGGCCTGGACGCAGCTCTGGCTCCTGCGCGCCAAGCTCGCGCTGCGGCAGGGGCGCGCGCAGGACGCCCTGCGGGCGCTCGATCGATTCGAGCACGCAGGCGGCAGCGGCGCGGAGGCGGCGCGGCTGCTGGCGGTGGCGCGGGCGCAGGCCGGCCTTCCGGGACCGGCCGCGGCCGAGACGCTGCCGCCCCGGCGCGAGCCTTCGCCGCAGGCGCGCGCGCTCTTCCAGCAGGCGGGAGCGGTCAGCACGCCGCCACAGAGCGCGAAGGATTTGTTGACCGCTGCCCTCTCCGACTCACCGGCGTTCGTCGAAGCGGCGGCGGCGCTCTTCGCGCTCACCTCTGCCATTCCGGAGAGCACGGTGCAGGCGCTGCAGGGCGATGGCCCGGGGCTGCTCGAGCTCGCTGCGCAGGTGCGTCGCGCGGGCGGATCGCCGGAGGCCGTCTCGCCCCTGCTCGATCGCGCGGTGGCGCTGGGCTTCCCCGAGGCGCGCTTTGCGCGGGCCTCGCTGCGCGCCGGACAGGCCGACGGCCCGGGAGCGCTCGACGACCTCCTCGCCTACGCCGCCGCGCCGCAGCCGCAGCACCTCGAGGAAGCGCGCGCGCTGCGGGCCCGTCTCGAGGAGCCTCTGCGCTACGACCTCCCGGCGCTGCAAGCCCGGCTGCGGCTGCTGGAGGATCGCCCCGAGGCCGCGCTCTCGACGCTGGGCCCCGACTGCGCCGCTGGGGCGCCCGCCGCGCGCCTGATCGCGCTGGGCGAGGTCCACGAGTTCTCGGGCGAGCTGCCGCAAGCGGTTGCGTGCTATCGGCTGGCCGCGCCCGAGGCCGAGGCGCTGCAGCGGCTCGCGCTCGTCGCCGGGCGATCTCCTGCTCCCGGCGCCGAGGCGGAGCTGCGGCAGGCGGCGGCGCTGGGCATCGCCGCGGCGCACTGGGCGCTCGCCCGGATCGATCTCCAGAGCGCCCGGAGCAGCGACGCGCTCCTGCAGATCGATCAGTTCCTCGCCGCCGCGCCCCCCGGCGACCCCGGCCTCGCCGATGCACGCGCGGCCCGGGAGCAGCTCCTCAAAAGCTCCACCGCAGCGGCCGGCTCGAAGCTGCGCGCCCGCACGGGAGCGGCGCTGGGAGCTGCGGCGCTGCTGCTCGCGTTCTTCGCCTTCTTCTGGGCCGGCGCGCCGCTGGAGTCCGCGCTGCGCAAGGCGCCGCTGCTCTTTCCCCAGGCCGCCCGGGCGGTCGGCGAGGTGCGCCACGATGTCATCAAGCACCGCGCCAGCGTGCTGGGGATGGCGCGCGAGCACCGCGAAGACGTGGCCCGATCGCTGCTCTCGCCCAAGCCCGCCTCACAGGCGGTGGCGCAGCAATACCAGGCGCTGCGCAAGGCCGCGCGGGCGCAGGGCTTGCCGCTGCGCAGGCTTCGGCGCGAGCCAATCTTCGGACCGCTGGTGCGCGATCTGTCCCGCGCCGAGGCGCTGCTGCGGGCGCCCGCGGGCGGCGAGGACGAGCTTCTCGGCATCGACCAGCGCATCCGCGAGGTGCACTCGCCCCGGCTGGCCGCGCTGCTGCGCCTCTCGCCGCGCACCCGGCTGGACGCGGGCGCGCTCTCGGGCTGGATCCGCGACGTCGAGGTGGAGATGCGGCGGGGCGGTGCGCCGTGGAAGGACCCGTCGATCCTGCTGCAGGGAAGGTCGGTGGAGTTCGCGGTGGAGCGGTCGGCGCTCTCGCTGATCTTCGCCAACCTGCTCCGCAACGCGCAGGCCGCCGCGGCAGGAGGCGAGGTCATCGTCCGGCTGGGCGAGGAGCGCGACGCCGCCGGCCGCAACCTCACCGTGCTGCTGGTGGGCGACTCCTCGGTGAGCACGGTCTCGCTGGCGTCGATCGAGGAGCGCCAGAGCGGGCGCGGCCTGGCGCTGGTGCGCGACCTGACCCGCGAGTGGCAAGGGCACCTGGTCATCCGCGCCGAGGAGCCGCCGTGGAAGAAGGCCGTGGGCGCCTGCTTCCCGGCGCCGCCGGCATGACGCTGCTCGTCTGCGAGGACGGCGCCGAGTACACCGAGCGCTTCCAGCGCTTTCTCGGCGCGGAGTTCCGCTTCCTGCGCGCGGCGCACTTCGCCGAAGCGGTGCAGCTGCTGCCGGGGGTGCGCGCGCTGCTGCTCGATCTCGACTTCCGCCGCACCGACCCGGCGCTCCTCGTGGACGAGTCCGGCGCTCCCGCCGCCCGCGACACCGCCGAGGTGCAGGGCATCCTCATCCTGCGGGCGCTGCGGTCGCGCGGCGTCACCCTGCCGGCGCTGCTCTTCGCCGACCTCGACGACGACGCCCGCGCCGCGCGGCTGGTGGCCGATCTGGCGCCGCTGCAGATCGTGCCCTCGGGCGAAGGGCTGGCCCGCATCGCGCAGCGGCTGCGCGCGCTACCGGACCAGCAGCGCGAAAGGTAGCGTCGCGAAGAGCTCGTCCGCCCGCAGCTTGCCGTCGTGGATCTCCCGCGCCTCGCCGGTGAAGGCGTCGCGCAGGATCCCCTGCGCCGGCACCGCGATGGTGGTCCCCGCGAACGCCTCCGCCGGCAGGTGCGCGCCGCGCAAGAGGCCGGCCACCAGCCGCGGAGCAACGGCGATGGCGAGCTGGTCTTCGTGCGTCCGCGCGAAGGCGCACAGGTTCGCAGCCCGAGGTCCGGTCACGGCCAGCGGCGCGTACCCTCCGCCGGCAAAGAGCCCGGGCGCGGCCTTGCGCGCCTGCAGACCGGCGTGGGTGACGAAGAGCTTGATGCGCCCGTCTTCCCAGTGCGAATAGAGATCGCGCGCCAGCTCCGCCCGGGTCAAGGACGATGAGCGAAGCTCGTCGAGCAGCTTCTGCCGCAGCGCGAAGTCCACCGGCCGCCGGTTGTCGGGATCGACCAGCGAGAAGTCCCACAGCTCGTTGCCCTGGTAGATGTCCGGCACCCCTGGCGAGGCCAGCTTGAGCAGGAGCTGCGAGAGCGAGTTGTGCATGCCGATCTCGGCGATGCGCCGCGCGAAGGGCAAGAGCTTCTTCCAGAGCGGGTGCCGCTGCGGCAGCGCGAAGACGCCCTCGACGTAGGCGCGCAGCGACTCCTCCCAGCGCGGATCCTCCTGGATCCAGCTGGTGTTGACCTTGGCTTCCTTGGCCGCCTTGAAGATGTATTGCTGCAGGCGGTCCCGCAGCTGGCCCATCGCGGCAGCGTCGGGGAACTGCGTGCCGTTGGGCCAGGCGCCCACCAGCGTCTGCAGCAGGAGCATCTGCTCGTTGCGGTCGGGCGCCCAGCGGCCTTCCACCTCGCGGCGCAGCTCCTCGGTGCGCCGCGCGAAGAGGATGGCGGTCTTGCGCCAGTCGTCGGGCAGCTCGGAGAGGGCGTCGATGCGGGTGCGGATGTCCTCG
>JANXXR010000692.1 GCA_025350525.1 Deltaproteobacteria bacterium | reverse complement strand
TGTCGCCGTCGGAGAAGTGGAATGGATAGATGTTCCACGACCCCGCGTCATAATCAGCCGCGATCATCTCTTTGCAGAGCTTGTAGGCCGACGAGATCATCGTCCCGCCCGACTCGCGGGTGTGGAAGAACGTCTCGCGATCCACCTCGCGGGCCACCGCGTCGTGGATGATGTAGCGGGTCTCGAGGCCCTTGTAGTTGGAGCGCAGCCAGGTGTCGATCCAGAAGCTCTCGATGCGGACGATCTCCTTCTGCTCGTCGCCCATCGAGCCGGAGACGTCCATCATGTAGATGACCACCGCGTTCGACTGCGGCAATTCCGTCAGCCGCCAGCTTCGATAGCGCCGGTCCTCGCGGGTGGGCACGATGATGGGGATGAGCGGATTGTAGGTTCCCGAGGCGATGCTGCGCTTGAGCGCCTGCTTGTAGGTGCGCTTGAAGTGACGCAGCGATTCGGGGCCGGTCGTGTGTACACCCGTATACTTGACCTTGGGGGTGGTCAGGTTCTTCTTGCCCTTGGTCTGGATGCGCGGCAGCGCCAGCTCCTCGCCGAGGATCTCCGCCAATTCGTCGAGGGAGAGATCGACCTCCAGCGCGTGCTGCCCTTCGCCCTGCCCCGCCTTGCCCTTGCCGTCCTGCTCGACCGCGCCGGGCGCCAGCACCGTGCCCGGCGCGCCCTCGCCCTGGCCGACGCCGCCCTGCTCCTTGTGGCCATAGCGGAAGTGGGGAATGTCGATGGAAGGGACCGGGATGGTGATCAGGTCCTTGCCCTTCTTGCCGACCATCTCCCCCTTCTGGATGTACTTGCGGAGATTCTCCTTGATGCGCCCGCGGATGATCTCGCGGAACCGGGAATGGTCCTGTTTGATCTTCAGCGGCACGGCGAGGCCTCCCCTGGGGAGTGTAGTGCGGAGGGTCGTGCGATCGAAAGCGGTCTTTTGCGGCTGCCCTGCGGTCGCATCACCGCCACCACGCTTCCGCGGCGTGCGGCCGCTGCGGGTCGACGAACTCGCCGGGGCGCGGCGTGGCCAGGGCGATTCCGGCCTTCTGCGCCGCTGCCAGCGCGCGCTCGGCCGGCTCGTTCCAGGCGTGGAAGGCCAGGTTGAAAGTTCCCCAGTGCACGGGCAAGAGCAGGCGCGCGCCCACCTCCTGTCCAGCCTGCACCGCCTCCTCCGGACACATGTGGATCTCCTGCCAGGTCGGATCGCAGGCGCCGATCTTGACCAGCGCCAGGTCGAAGGGACCGTGGCTCGCGCCGATCTTGCGGAAGCCGTCGAAGTATCCGCTGTCGCCGGTGAAGAAGGCGCGGTGCTGGGGGCCGGCGATGACCCAGGAGGCCCAGAGCGTCTCGTCGCGGTGCAGCGGGTTGCGTCCGGAATAGTGCTGCGCCGGCGTGGCGGTGAGGGTCAAGCCGTTGACGACGGCGCTCTCGCCCCAGTCCAACTCCGAGATGTGGTCCGCCGCGATTCCCCACTTGAGGAGGTGCGCCCCGACGCCGAGCGGCACCGCGAAGTGCGCCGCCTTGAGCGCCTGCACGGTGGCCATGTCGAGGTGGTCATAGTGATCGTGCGAGATCACCACGGCGTCGATGGGCGGCAGGTCCTTGAGCGCCACCGGGGGAGCGTGGAACCGCCTGGGCCCGACCAGCGTGGACGGCGAGCAGCGATCGCTCCAGATCGGATCGGTGAGGACGCGCCGCCCGTCGATCTCGAGCAGCACCGAAGCGAGGCCGATCCAGGTGGCCCGCAGGCCGGCGGGCGCGACGGCATAGTCGGCGGCGTTGTGCATGACCACCGCGATGGGCCGCCGCGGAACCCGCTCCTCGCCGCCAAACACTTGGTGGCGCGCCATCTGCCAGAAGGTCCCTTCCTTGAGCATGCGGGTGGCGGCGCTGTTGCGGAACTTGCCGCCGGCATACTGCGGAGACCGGCGCATGCGCTCAGGGTCGGGGCTTCCGCCCAACGAAGCCAGCCACCCGGTCGAGCCCATCGCCACCGCTCCCAGCGCCACCGCGACCAACGCGGCGGCGCGGCTAATCCTTCGCATCCCCGCGCGCGAAGATGCTGGCGACGAAGTTGAGCACGTCGGTGGAGCAGATCTCGCAGTAGCCATAGGACTTGATCATCCGGTCCTTGACGATGTCGATCTTCTCCTGCGTGTCCTTGTCGACGACGCTCGAGACCAGGTTCTTCAGCTTGATGCTGTCCTTCTGGTCCTCGAAGAGCTTCAGCTCCAGCGCCTTGTGCAGCCGCTCGTTGGTCCGGTAGTTGAAGGTCTTGC
>JANXXR010000688.1 GCA_025350525.1 Deltaproteobacteria bacterium | reverse complement strand
TTCGGCAAGCTCGGCGCCGATCCGGAGCCCAAGTCGTTCTATCAGGAATTGCTTCAATCGCCTGAATTCAATGCCCCGCTTTCCTGGGAGGCGCTAACCGTCGCTGCCTACGACGCGCTCCTCCTCCCCGGCGGCCATGCGCCCGGAATGCGGCAATACCTGGGCTCCGCTGTCTTGCAAAGCCAGATAGCGTCGTATTGGGCATTGCAACGGCCGGTCGCGGCCATCTGCCACGGCGTCCTCGTGCTGGCGCGCAGCCAGCTCGACGGACGGAGCGTCCTCCACGCCGCGCGGACCACCTGCCTCACCAAGCAGCAAGAGCGCGTCGCCTACTTCGTCAGTGCCTGGAAGCTGGGGAAGTATTACCGGACGTATCCAGCCTATGTCGAAGACGAGGTCCGCGCGGCGCTGGACCATCCCGCCGCCCAGTTCCGGCGCGGCCCCATGCTACCGCTCGCCCGCGGCACCGAGACCGACGACCGCCCCGCCTTCGTGGTCGAGGACGGCCGCTATCTCTCGGCGCGCTGGCCGGGCGACGCCTATCTCTTTGCGCGAAAGCTGATCGACCGGCTTTAGGCTGGTCGCTGCGCCTTCATCCGCCGCTCCATCTCCTCCGGCGCGACGTCTTCGACGTGCGTCGCCAGGTACCAGCGGTGGCCGAAGGGATCGATGACGCCGCCGGTGCGGTCGCCGTAGAACTGGTTCGCGAGCGGCCGCTCCACCTGCGCTCCGGCCTTCACCGCCTGGGCGAAGACGCGGTCCACGTCCTCGACGTAGACCATCAGCGAGACCGGCGAGCCGCCCACCGACTTCGGGCCGCGCGCGTTCATCGCCGGGTTCTCGTCGGCGAGCATGAACACCGAGGTGCCGAGCTGCATCTCGGCGTGGCCGATCTTTCCGTCCGGTCCCGGCATGCGGAACTTCTCGACGGCGCCGAACGCGCGCGCATAGAACTCGAGCGCGCGGGCCCCGCCGTCGACGAACAGATAGGGAGTCAGCGAGTGGTACCCGTCGGGAATGAACTTCACCGCCATGGCGTGCCTCCTTGCCGGCTACAGCGCTGCCGGCACGCGGAGCACTACCACAGACGGGGGCGTCGCCTCGCCGCTGCGCACGGTCACGCGCGCGGCCGCATTTGCGCCGGCGCCGGAGAGGAAGGCGGCGATGCCGTCGGTCCGCAAGCTCACTGCGCCCGGGGCGCGCGCATCGAGGCGGCGCAGGCGCTGGTGAAACGGCGACCAGGCCGAGCCCGAATAGCTGAAGGCGGCGCCGGGCTCGTTCGAGACCAGGAGCGCCGTCGCCCACTCGGCCATGGCCCGCGAGAGCGGCCTGCCGATGGCGTCCTCCAGGCTGTCGCGCCCGCCTGCGCCGTTGGCCACCGCCGTCGCCAGCTGCGGCCCCAGGCGGTCGGCGAAGAAGCGCAGGAAGCTGTGCGCGCCCTGGTAATTGCCGATGGGGTCGCCCTCCCAGCGGGTCAGGCTGCGGCCGTCGTAGCCGCGCAAATCGCCCTCGCTGCGCGAGAGGTAGGCCGCGCCTTCCGAGCGCCCGAGCGCGCCGTTCCAGCCGTAGCCGGCCAGGTCCTCGGCCACCTTCGAGAGGGCTTCGTTGATCCAGGTGTCCTCGGCGCCTGTGCAGCGCTGCTCCACGCAGCGGTGGCCCAGGTTCATGAGGTGTTGGATCTCGTGGGCGAGGGTCGCGGGATAGACCGAGGCCGAGAGTTCCTGCGCGGAGTAGCCGTTGGCGGCGCCGTTCTGCACGTCGTTCAGGTAGACGATCTCGGCGTGGTTCGACCCCCCCGAGGAGCAGTCCGCAGAGGTGTCGCGGGCGCGCAGCAGGTCGCTGTTGCCGAAGTAGCCGATCAGCCAGCCGCCGCTCAGGTGCGCGCCCAGCTCGTGGGTGAGAAGGATGAGGATGCGGCCGTTCTGGTCCACGTCGGTGGGCGCGCCGAAGGCTGCCGTGTCCGAGGGCCAGACGCGCTCTTCGTAGGCCTTGGCCAGCGCGTCCACGAAGGGCGCCTCGTAGTGCGAGAGGTCTTCGTCGTCGACGTAGATGGCGCCGTGGGCGGTGAGCGCGACGCGGGTGGCGGGCTTGCGGAGGTGGCGCGAGAAATCCATCCCCGGCACCACGCAGAAGGCGCGGTGCGCGTCGGGCGCGGCGGCCTCGGGAGCGGCGGCGGCGGCACCCGTGATCTCCGGCTCCGGCGCATGCAGGGACCGCGGATGATGCGGCGACGATGCGATCAGCGCGCCGCGCTGCGGGGACGGCGCCTGATCCGGCGAGACTCCCGAGACCTCGACCTGCGCCGACGCCTGATCCGGGCCGCCCGCGTTGACGAGGAGCACGCCCAGCCGCTCGCCGTCGGAGAGCTGCGGAAAGCTGGCCTGCAGCACGCCGTCGCGGAAATCCTGCGGGCCGAACATCTGCCACGACGCGCCGGTGCCGCCTGCAGCGCCTGCGGTCACGCCGCCGATCGCGCGTCCCCCCGGCAGCGCGTCCACCCAGACGCCCGCGCTCTGCGAGAAGGCGCCGCGCAGGGTGGCCTTCGTCCCGTGGACGGTGACCGCGGCGGAAAGCGGCTTCTGCGTGTCGAGATCGACCAGTTGGACGCGATAGGAAGTAGCGCCCGACGCCGGATTCCAGGAGACCGCGACCTCGCCGCCCTGGGCGGAGGCGCGAACGTCGCGAGGACGCTCCGGTCCTTGGGTCCCGCAGCCGATGGCCGCGATCAGCATCGCGATTGCAAATGAGCGCACGCAGTTCAGAACCCATCAATCGCGCGCGACCTTCCATTGCTGCAAAGAAACCCAAAAAAATCGGCGGTCGGTCGAAGCCGCCCTCCGTCGAGTGAAGGAGGGGAGATCCGCCTACTCCCGCGCACCTGCCGGTAACAATAGGGATTCATTCGGATTGATTACGAATCCCGCATTTAGCGACAGAAGACCTACCCTCACCTACAGCATCGACGAGGTGAGCCTGCAGCCTCGGGTTACTGCTCCTTGTGGCCCTGCTCCTCGTCGCCGTGCTCCTTATCGCCTCGCGCGTCGGCGTCGTCGCTGGCGTCGTCGCGCCTGTCGGCGCCGCCGCGGGGCCGGCCTTTCTTGTTGTCGCGGTCGAAGGCGGCCTGGAACTTCTGCAGCACCTCCGGATGGGCGTCGATGAACTTCATGTTCTCGGGGTTCACGTAGGCCGGCACCACCGCCTGCGGATAACTCTTCTTCATCTGCGACCACATCGCGGCAGTCATGAGCGCGAAGGTGCCGACCACGAACTCCCGCGGCGTCACGCCCGCGTTCTTCATCGCGCTGACCGCCTGCGGGTGCGCCTCGATGCGCTTGACGCTGTCGTCGAAGGTCCTCCCCTCCGTCATGGGGTTGTTCTTGTCCAGCGCCTTGTCCTGGTCGTACAGCTCCTGCACGCGCTTGCCGGCGACGACCAGCTTGTCTGTGTTGGAGGTGGAGAGGCGGTAGTCGTGGATGGCCTTCTCATCCGCGGGGGCAAGGTCCCGCATCGGCCCGTGGGCGGGGCCCTTCGGCGGCCCGCCGCGAGGACGGTCGGCGAAAGCAGGCAGGGCAAGGCAGAGCAGGGCCAGCGGCATCCAGCGGGGCATTGAGCCTCCTCTTGTGGGTGACGGACCGGCGCAGCTTACCGGCCTTTCAGGCGCGGGATTAATTGGTGGTGAGCGCTTCTGTCTCGCGGGCGATGGCGCCCTTCCAGGTCTCGGCGTCGCGGTTGGAGGCCACCGCGCGGTCGGCCTTGGCCTGCTTCTGCCGCGAGACCAGGTCGGCGTGGGTGGAGAAGAAGCCGAGGCTCTTGCCGATCACCTGGCGCAGGTCGGTGAACTCGTGGTCGACCATGAACTTGGAGAGGTCGGCCTTCAGCTCGGCGATGATCTCGTAGCCGCGCAGCATGGCGCCGGTGCAGACCTGCACGGTGTGCGAGCCGAGGAGGAGGAACTGCGCCGCGTCGGCACCGGTCTCGATGCCGCCCATGCCCGAGAGGGTCACGCCCGGGAAGGCGCGCGCGATCTCCATCACCTGCCGCAGCGCGATGGGCCGCACCGCCTGGCCCGAGTAGCCGCCCGGCACCGTGTAGCCCTCGACGGTAGGCATGGGCCGCAGCGTCTTCATGTCGATGCCAATGATACTTAGTATCGTATTGATGGCGCTGATGCCGTCCACGCCGGCCTTGAGGGCCGCGCCCGCCGGCTCGGTGACATGGCCGACGTTGGGGGTCATCTTCGCCCAGACCGGCAGCGTGGCCACTTCCTTGACCCAGCCGCAGACTTCGTTCACCAGATCCGGGTTCTCCCCCATGGCCATGCCCATCTTCCGCTCGGGCAGGCCGTGCGGGCAGGAGAGGTTGAGCTCGAAGCCGTCCACGCCCGTCTCCTGCACGCGGCGGACGATCTCGTGCCACGCGTCGCGCCGGTACTCCTCCATGATCGAGGCGATGAGCACGTGCTTGGGATAGTTCTTCTTCAGCTGCCGCAGCTCGTCCAGCCAGATGTCGAAGGGCCGGTCGCTGATCAGCTCGATGTTCTCGAAGCCGATCACCTCGCCCGTCTCCCGCGAGCGCAGCTTGCCGTAGCGGGGGGCGGTGTTGATGACTTTGGAGGAGTCGAGCGAGATGGTCTTGATGACCACGCCGCCCCAGCCGAGATCGAAGCTCTTGGCGATGACCTTGCCGTTGGTGCCGGGCGGCCCCGAGGCGAGCATGAAGGGGTTGTCGAACTGGATGCGATCGTTGACCAGGATGGACAGGCTGGGCTGCATGCGGACCCCCGAGGAGCTGAGGATAGCCCACCTCGCAGAGTGATTTCACCTCGGTCGGGCCTTCAGACGACCATGGTCGCGACCGTGCGCGTCCGGCACCGCGACATGCCGGTGCGGCAGCGCGCCCGTGCAGGCGTTGCGGGAAGACGGGCGGCGGCCGCGATCTGATCGATGAGCGCCAACGTCCG
Source organism: Deltaproteobacteria bacterium (assembly GCA_025350525.1). Lineage (GTDB taxonomy): Bacteria > Myxococcota > Myxococcia > Myxococcales > 40CM-4-68-19 > 40CM-4-68-19. The sequence goes on along the minus strand of JANXXR010000688.1, from coordinate 404 downwards.
CGCGCGGTCCCGCTTCTCGAGCCACGCTCCCAGCCGCTGGATGATTGTCGTCATGGCCGGGCATTCTCCTTCCCGGCGGCCCGGAGTGCAAACTTCGGCGGGGGCCGGCTACTTCGCCCCTGCCACGATGCGAGCAAAGTCTTCGGCCTTGAGCGACGCGCCGCCCACCAGCGCGCCGTCGAGGTCGGGCTCGGAGAGCAGCGTCTTGGCGTTATCCGGCTTGACGCTGCCGCCGTACTGGATGCGCACGCGGCCCGCGACCTCGCCGAACCGCTCGCCGACGATCCCGCGGATGAACGCGTGTACCTCTTGCGCCTGCCGCGGCGTCGCGGTGCGGCCGGTGCCGATGGCCCACACCGGCTCGTAGGCGATGGTCACCTTCTCGACGTCGGCGGCGGTGAGCC
>JANXXR010000501.1 GCA_025350525.1 Deltaproteobacteria bacterium | reverse complement strand
CGTCGCGGCCCGAGACGCCGTAGTTGGTGGCGTCGTGGAGGATGGCGACCTTGGTGAACTTCCGGTTGATGGCCTCCTCCACCACCATCGACGACTGGATGCTGTCGTCGGCGGCGAAGCGGAAGATGGAGAGGTCGTGTGCCTTGCCCACCCACTGGGTCATCGAGGCCGAGCCGGCGGCGGGGGTGATGATCTTGGTGACGCCCTTGTCTTGCAGATGGCGGTCGCCGGCCATCACCACGCCGGTGTTGACCGAGCCGATCACGCCGGCGAGGTCGGACATCGAGGCCAGCTCCTGGGCGATGAGGGCGCCGCGCTCGTTCTTGGCCTCGTCGTCGCGCTCGACCACCTCGATCTTGAGCTTGCCCTTGGCGGTCTCGATGCCGCCCTTGGAGTTGATCTCGTCGATGGCGAGCTTGGCGCCGTCGCGCATCGAGGTGCCCATCGGCGCCGAGCCGCCCGTGAACGGGCCGGTGATGGCGAGCTTCAAGCTGCCTTCCGCGAGGACGGGCTGCGCGAGGACGAAGGCGAAGAGGGTGGCGAAGAATCGCATCATCGTGGATCTCCGGGAGAGGCCGCCGCGGCGGGGCGCGCAAGCTATCACGCCGCGCTGCTCATTTTACAACCAGGCCTCAGCAAGCAGTTTCCCTGTGGGCATGGGCCACGGGCTGGCAGGCGCTCCCTGCGCCGCCGAAGTCTTTGCGCAGGCAGGGCAGGGGCGGTTAAGCTTCCCTCGTGCCCACCGTAATGATCGTCGATGACGATGCCGACATACGGGCAGCGCTGGCCTTCTGCCTGCACTCCGAGGGCTACCAGACGCAGCTTTGCATGAACGGCCGCGACGCCATCGATCGCCTGGACTTCGGGCTCCGGCCGGACGCCATCGTGCTGGATCTCATGATGCCCGGGATGAACGGCCTCGAGGTGCTGCAGGTGCTGCGATCCGACGCGCGCTGGTCGGCCATCCCGGTGGTGGTGGCCTCGGTCAACCGCGGCTACTCGGCGGAGGACCTGGGCGTCGCGGCTGTGCTGCGCAAGCCCTTCGAGCTCAAGGAACTCGTCGTCGCGCTGGAGGTCGCCGTCCGTCGCGGCCTCCGGGGGCTCGCCGCAGTCTCGACCGGCGTCCTCTGACGGCGTCGCCGGGAAGCGCCCGGCGTGACTATCCTCTCCAGATGGAGAGAACCGTTCCCCAACCGCTGGATCCAGACCAGACCCAACAGGTGTTGCGTCGAGCCGCGCAGCTCGACAGGGAGCAGGCGCCCACCGCTCCGGTGAGGGGCCTTGCGGACGAGCCCCGCATCGACGCCGCGGAGCTGGAACGCATCGCCGCCGAATCCGGGTTGAGCCCCGAGGCCGTCCGTCGCGCGCTCCGCGAGCTGCAGGGGGGCGCACTCCTGCCGAAAGTAGAGTCCGCTCCCGCCGCCGCGTCCAGGCGCGCGTTCAGCGAGCGGCCCGAGGTGATCGAGGGGCGGCTCACCGCTGCCCTTCGGCGGTCGGGCCTCTCGCCCGTCCATGTCGCGCCCCACGAGACGCGCTGGAAGCCGGCGACCGGCCTGGGCCCGACGCTGCGCCGGGCCGTCAACTTCGAGGGCAGCGGCGCCTTTCTTGGCGCGTCGGTGTCGAGCAGCGTCTACGGCGTCGCCGGCGACCGCTCGTCGGCCGAGCTGCGGGGCGAAGTCGGGGACCTGTCCCTGCCCATCGCCACCGTGACCGGCCTCTTGCTGGCGTTTCCGGCGGGAATCGCCGCACTGATCCTCCTGGCCATCGGGCTCTCCGAAGGATTCGCACGGCAGCAGGGCCTCGCGCTCATCATGGTGGCCGCCTGCTGGGCGGCGCTGACCTGGGCGATCTCCCGCGGCGTCGGGCGGCGGCGCGTGCGCAAGCTGCAGCGCGCGCTCGAGCGAGTGCTGGCGCAGATCGGCGGCTGACCTGACAGGGCAGCCTCGCCGAGATGCTGCACCGATTCAGTGCGCGAAGATCTGCCAGGCGATGAGGATTTCGCCAATCCACGCCAGCGTGAACGTCAGCGTGCGGGCATAGGGAATACCGAGGGTATAAGAAAGGTAATGGCCGAGCCGGCCCCAGAAATAGAGGGCTGAGCCGAGCACGGTCATCTGGTTGCTGATGCCGGCGAACTGCGCCACGGCCACCAGCGCGGTGAAGATTACTAAGTTTTCGGTGGCGTTGGCGTGGGCCCGCTTGGCGCGCTGGCCCCACTCGGACTCGGGTGCGGCGGCGTCCATCCGCGGCGTGGCGACGGCCCCCATCAGCCCGGTGTGCGAGGCGCGGTTCAGCACGTAGGGCACCCAGAAGAGCGCCGTCATCGTTGCGGTCAGCGCCAGCCAGAACAGTTCAGGCTTCATCGGTTCGCTCCGGGTTGAGGTCCGGCGGCACAATAGACGGCGCGATCAAGGGCGACAACTCCGCGCCTGAAGAAGGCGGCGTTCTTTGCCGCGGTCCAGTGTACGCTTCTGCCGTGAACGATCTGCTCGGCAAGCGCGTGGTGCTGGTCACCGGAAAAGGCGGAGTCGGACGCAGCACGCTCACCGCCGCGCTGTCCCAGGTGGCGCGGCGCGCCGGCAAGCGGGTCCTGGTCGCCGAGGTGGCGGACGGCGGCGACGACTACTCGGCCCTGGCGCAGCGCTTCGGCCTGCACCAACTGCCGCGCGCCGCGGCCGAGATCGCGCCCGGCATCCAGGGCTCGCAGCTGCTCTCGGACACCGGCGTCGAGCTCTTCCTCACCTCGGTGCTGCGGATGCCGATTCTGGCCCGCACCGCGCTGGGCTTCGAGCCGCTGCGGCGGCTCTTCTCGGCGGCGCCGTCGCTGCGGGAGCTGGGCACCTTCTTCCACCTGCTCACCTATCTGCGCGCCGAGACGGCGCCGGGCGTTCCGGTCCACGAGGTGGTGCTGGTGGACATGCCCGCGACGGGCCACACCTTGGCGCTCACCGGGCTGCCCGACGTCATTTTGCGCCTCGTCACCCGCGGGCCCATCGCCGACGGGCTGCGCGAAGGCCAGTCGTTCCTCAACAACCCGGCCCGGACCTCCGCCTACGTGGTGACCCTGCCGGAGACGCTGCCCGTCACCGAGGCGCTGGAGTTGCTGGAGGGCCTCGAGAAGAACCGCGTGCACCAGGGCGGCGTCTTCATCAACCGCGTGCCCGCGGACGGCTTCACCGCCGAGGAGACCGCTGAGCTCACGCAGTTCATCCAGCGTGAGAAAGTCTTCGGCGCCGAGGGGTTCCTCCGCATCGCCGAGTCGCGCAAGGCGGTGGCGCGGCTGCGGGCCTCGACCCGCGTCCCCAGCCTGCAGCTTCCCGAGCTGGAGCAGACCGGCGACGCCCTCGTCGAGGCGCTCGCCTCCGTGCTCGCGGCCGAGCCGTTCCGTCCGGGTGTGCCGTGACCACGCTCGCGCAGCTCATCGAGCAGAACAAGGTCATCGTCTGCTGCGGCGCGGGCGGCGTGGGCAAGACCACCACGGCGGCCTCGGTGGCGCTGGGCGGTGCGCGCCTCGGCCGCAAAGTCCTGGTGCTGACCATCGACCCCTCGCGCCGGCTGGCCGAGACGCTGGGCGTCTCGCGCAATCCTCCCGAGCCGGTGGCGGTGCCCGAGGATCGGCAGCGCGCGGCCGGCATCGCGCCGCCCGGAAACCTCGACGCCTGGATGCTCGACTCCAAGCTGGTGGCCGACGACGCCGTGCGCCGCTTCGCCGGCAGCGAGGAGCGCGCGCGGCCCGTCCTCGAGAACCGGCTCTACCAGCAGGCGACCTTGATCCTGGCCGGCCTCCACGAGTACACGGCGATGAAGGCGTTGCACCGCTTCATCACCGAAGGCCACTACGACCTGGTGGTCCTCGACACGCCGCCCTCGCGCAACGCCCTCGACTTCCTCGAGGCGCCGCGGCGGCTGGCGGGCTTTCTCGACGGCGCCATCTTCCGCATGTTCATGCCCTCGAAGGCGGGGCTGATCGGCCGCGCCGGGGTGCGGCTGATCGGGCGGGTGCTGCGCCTCGTCTTCGGCGCCGAGTTCGCCAAAGAGCTGACGGCCTTCTTCGAATCCTTCTCGGCGCTCTTCGAGTCGATCAACGCCGACATCCTCGACGTCCGCCAGCGCCTGACCCAGGGCGACACGGCCTTTCTGCTGGTGACCACGCCCTCGGAGGCGGCGGTCAAAGAAGCCCACTTCTTCCACGACCGCATCCTCCAGCTGGGGCTGCCCTTCCGCGGGTTCGTCCTCAACCGCAGCCAGGCGGCGCGCAGCGACAAAATCTTCCCCGACGCCGCGCTGCTTCCCAAAGGCGCGGCGCCCGCGCTGCGCTCGGGGCTGGAGAAGCTCAAGTGGCTGGCCCGCGGCGAGCACCTGTCGGTGGCGCGCGACCGCGGGCTGCTCGCCGAGCTGGCCCTGCGCGGCGGCAAGGAAGCCTTCGCGCTCGCGCTGCCCAACCTTCCCTCGGGCGCGAGCGACATGGCCACGCTCTCGGAGATCGCGACGCTGGCCCTGGC
>JANXXR010000632.1 GCA_025350525.1 Deltaproteobacteria bacterium | reverse complement strand
CAAGGATGTCTTCGCCTTCGGCGTCGTCATTCTGCTGATGGCCCTCCGCCCCACCGGGCTGATCGGCGAGCGCGTCAGCGAGCGCGTATGAAGACGACCGGCGCGGCGGCGCTGATCACCGCCGTGGTCACTGCCTTCATGTGGCTGCTGCTCCGTGCGGAATCGCAACCGTCGATCGCGGTGCTGATCGCGCTGGCGGTCGCGGCGGGCGTAGTCGCGGCGCGCTCGCGCTCGCTTGCGCGGGTGCGCGCCGGCGCGCCGGAGCGAGTCGTGCAGGGGTTCGCCTTCGCTGCCGTGGTGGTCCTGGCGCTGCTCCTGCGCGGCGACGACTTCTCGCTGCTTCTGATGACGCGCGTGCTCATCGTCATCCTCGCCTGCCTCGGCCTGAACGTGCAGTTCGGCTACGCCGGCGTGGTGAACTTCGCCGGCGCGAGCTTCTTCGGCGTCGGCGGCTATACCGCCGCGCTCCTCTGCACCTCCACGCGCCTCCCGCATCTGTTGATCCTGCTCTGCGGCGGCGCTGCGGCGGCGCTGGTGGGCACGGTGCTGCTGCTCCCCGTCCTGCGCACGCGCGGCCATTACGCGGCGTTGATCACCATCGCCTTTGCGCTGCTCTTCCGCACCTTCCTCGAGGTCAACGACACGCTGGGCGGACCGCAGGGGCTCAAGCTGCGCGAGCTGGTGGTCGGCCCCTTCCACTTCAACGATGCCATCGAGCTGGGGGCGTTCGAGGGCTCGTTCTACCTGCGCTACCTCGCGCTCGCGCTGGTGGTGCTGACGATCTTCTTCGGCCTCGTGCTGCGCCTCGAGCGCTCGTGGATCGGCATCACGCTCGACGCCGTGCGCCTCGACGAGATCGCCGCGGCGACGTTTGGCCTCGAGATCGCGCGCTGGAAGATCACGGCATTTACGCTGGGCAATTTCATCATCGGCGTGGCCGGCGCGCTTTCCGCCTTCATGATCGGCTTCATCGCCCCCAACAACTACGCGTTCGCCGAGTCGCTGATCCTCGTCTCCATCCTGCTGCTCGGAGGAGTCGGCAACCCCTGGGGGCTCGCGCTCGCCACCGCCATCGTCATCCTGCTCCCGGAGAAACTCCAGGTCATCCAAGAGTACCGGTTCCTGCTCTTCGCCGCGATGGTGATCCTCATCCTCCTCTTCCGGCCTGCGGGGTTGGTGCCTCGTCCGCCGCGGCGGCTGGAGCCCGGGGGATGACGGCGCTCCTCTCCTGCCGCGGACTGACGAGGACCTTTGGCGGCCTGGTCGCGCTCGACGCGCTCGACGTGGAGGTCGCCGAGGGCTGGGTGCTGGGCCTGATCGGCCCCAACGGCTCCGGCAAGACGACGTTCTTCAACGTGCTCACCGGGCTCTTCCCCGCCAGCGCGGGCCAGATCCGATTCGAGAACGCGGAGATTACCGATCTGAAGCCGCAGGGCGTTTACCGGATTGGCATCGCGCGCACCTTCCAGCGCTCGCGCCTCTGCCTGCCGCTCTCCGTCTTCGACAATTTGATGGTCGGCAACCACCGCAACCTCAATCACGGGCTCTGGTTCAACCTGGTCCGGAGGCAGGCGCTGCGACGGCAGGTCGAGGAAAACGTTGCCGCAGCGCGCGAGCTGCTCACCATCTTCCACGCGCCGCTCGCCGCGCGCCTGTTCGAGCCCGCCGGCGGCATCCCGATGATCGATCGCCGACGGGTCGAGGTGTGCCGCGCGTTGATCAGCCGGCCGAAGCTCCTCCTGCTCGACGAGCCCTCGGCCGGCATGACGCACGAGGAGACGCTGCAACTGATGGACGACATCCTGAGAGTGCAGCGGAAGCTCGGGCTGACCATCATCCTCATCGAGCATGAGATGTCGGTGATCGAGCGCATCACCAGCCACTGCATGGTGCTCAACTACGGCAGGAAGATCGCCGAGGGCACGTACGCGCAGGTGTCGCGCAATCTCCTGGTCAGGCAGGCTTACCTGGGGCTGGAGTGAACCGTGGAAGAGCTGCGCGTCGAGAACATCTTCACCGCCTACGACCGCGCCGACGTGCTGGAGGATGTCTCGCTCACGGTGGCGCGCGGGAGCATCACCTGCCTGCTCGGCTCCAACGGCTCCGGAAAGACGACGCTGATCCGCTCGATCCTCGGCCTCACGCCGGCGCGCAAGGGGCGCATCGTCTTCGGCGATCGCGATCTGACGCACCTCCCCACGCATCAGATCATCGCCGAAGGCATCGCCTGCATTCCCGAAGGGCGAAAAGTCTTTCCGCGGTTCACGGTGACGGAGAACCTGCGCCTCGGCGCGTACCTCGAGCAGGATTCGCGCGTGATCGAGGAGCGGCTGCAGCACGTGTTCACCGTCTTCCCGCGGCTGAAGGAACGCCGCGAGCAGCTCGCGGGAACCATGTCCGGCGGCGAGCAGGCGATGGTTTCGATCGGCCGCGGGCTGATGCGCGCGCCAAAGCTGCTCTTGATCGACGAGCCGTCGCTGGGGCTGTCTCCCTTGTTCGTGCAGGAAAACTTCGCGGTCATCCGGCGCATCAACGAACAGGGCGTGACCGTCTTTCTCGTCGAGCAAAACGTGCACCAGACGCTGGCCATCGCTCACCGCGGGTACGTGCTCTCGAAGGGCCGTGTCGTCGCGCAGGGCGCCGCCGCAAGCTTGATGAAGGACGACGAGGTGCGCGCTGCGTACTTCGGGTCCGGAGGAGCTCCCTCATGAACGCCGTCGAATTGACCCGCGAGCTGGTGCGCATCGATACCATCAACCCGGTGAGCCCCGAGCGGCCCTGCGCGGAGCGTGTGGGAAGGCTGCTGGAGAATGCGGGCTTCGCGGTGGCGAAGTACGAGTTTGCGCCTGGGCGCACCAGCCTGGTAGCGCGGCGCGCTGGCTCCGGGCCGGCGCTGTGCTTCGCCGGGCACCTCGACACGGTGCCGCTTGGAGCGGCGCAGTGGAAGCACGAGCCCTTCGGCGGCGAGCTGTCTGGCGGAAATCTCTATGGTCGCGGGTCCAGCGACATGAAGAGCGGTATCGCCGCCATGGTCGCGGCCGCGGTGGAACTCGCGCACAAACCGTTGCGCAAAGGGCTCACGCTGGTGCTGGTGGCAGGAGAGGAGACCGGCTGCGAAGGCGCGGCACACCTCGCGCGCACGCACGGGGCGCTCGGCGAGGCGGGCGCGATGATCGTCGGCGAGCCCACCGGCAACGCCCCGGTCATCGGCCACAAGGGCGCGCTCTGGTTGCGTGCGCGCACCCGCGGCATCACCGCGCACGGCTCGATGCCCGAGAAGGGAGAGAACGCAGTCGTGAAAGCGGCGCGGGCGGTGCTGGCGCTGTCGGAGTTTCGTTTTCACGCCACGCCCGATCCGCTGCTCGGGGGACCGACGCTCAACGTCGGCACCTTCCACGGCGGGCTCAACGTCAACTCCGTGCCTGACGAGGCGTCGATCGGCATCGACATCCGCACCATTCCCGCCGTGCGCCACGCCGAGCTGCGGCGCGAGCTGGAGCGCTACCTGGGACCGGACGTGGAGCTGACCCCGCTCGTCGATCTGGAAGGGGTGCGAACCGCGGAAGAGGATCCGTTCGTGCACGCCGTGCGCGAGGCAGTGGCTGCCGTGACCGGCGAGCGCTCGGCGCCGGGGGCTGCAACGTACTTCACCGACGCGAGCGTGCTGACGCCGGCATACGGCGGCATCCCGACCGTGGTGCTCGGTCCCGGTGAGATGGCGCTCTGTCACCAGACCGACGAGTATTGCCGCGTGCAGCGCGTCGAGCAGGCGGTCGCGGCGTACGTCGAGATCGCGCGCGCCTGGTGCGGCGCATGATCGGCGTTGCCAAAGCCGTCGAGTTGCTCTCGCGGCGCGAGGTGTTGGCGGAGGAACTGGTGCGGCAGTGCCTCGCGCGCATCGAGGAGCGCGAGCCCGTCGTGCAGGCCTGGGAGGTCGTCGACGCCGAGGGCGCGCTGCGCGAAGCCCGGCGGATCGACGGGCTGCGGGATCGGCCGTTCTTGTGCGGCGTGCCGGTGGGCGTGAAAGATCTCATCGACACGAAGGAGCTGCCGACGGGGTATGGGTCGCCGATCCATCGCGGCCACCGGCCGGTGGAGGACGCGGCTTGCGTGCGCGCGCTGAAGCAGGGGGGCGCGGTGGTGCTGGGAAAGACGGTGACGACGGAGTTCGCCGTCTACTCGCCGGGCAAGACGCGCAATCCGCGCGACCCCTCGCGCACGCCGGGCGGGTCATCGAGCGGCTCGGCGGCGGCGGTCGCGGACGGGATGGTGCCGTTCGCGCTGGGGACGCAGACGGCCGCGTCGGTGATCCGGCCGGCGTCATTCTGCGGCGTGATCGGGTGGAAGCCGGCGTACGGCACGGTCTCGCTCGCGGGCGTGCACCCGCTGGCGCCGTCGCTCGACACGCTCGGCTTCTTCGTGCGCGAGCTGGACGACGTCCCGCCGGTCTTGCGCGCGCTCACAGGCATCGAGCTGGCACCGTCGCCTCTGCGCAGCCCGGTGTTCGCGCTCTGTCGAACCGAGGCGTGGGATCGCGCGGACCCCTCGACGCGCAGCGCGGTGGAAGAAGCGGCGGCGCGGCTCGCGAGGATGGGGGCCGAGATCCGCGACCTCGAGCTGTCGCCGGCTCTGGTCGACGCGCAGATGGCGATCATGGGCGCCGAAGCGGCGGTGTCGTTGCGCCGCTACGCTGAAGCAGACCTGAGCCAGAAGCTCCGCGAGTTTCTCGAGACGGGCCGCGCCGTTTCCTCCGAGCGCCTGCGCGCCGCGCACGAACTGGCGGCCCGGGAGCGGCTCGAACTTCAGCGCCACCTCGCGCAGGTCGACGCCATCCTCACGCCGGCCGCATCTGGCGAGGCTCCGCAAGGCCTGTCCGCGACCGGCGACCCGCTCTTCTCGCGCATCTGGACCTTGCTCGGCGCGCCCTGCTGTTCGCTGCCCGTCCTGCAAGGTCCGACGGGACTGCCGCTGGGCCTGCAGCTGATCGCCCGCGACGACCAGCATCTGTTCGACGCGGCGGTCTTCGCCGCACGCGGTTGACGCGCCTGCCACCGGTTCATCGCTGGCTGACGCAGGCTATGTCTTCCGGCCGCGCCTGGAACCAGCTCAAGTCGCTCGGCGGGTGGGCGCCGTAGATGCCGTCCCAATGCGCCCGCCGCTGCTCGGCCGCACTTGCGTCCGTAGTGGAATCGGGTTGATGCCAACGCGAGAAGGACGAAAGCGCGCGGCCCGAACTCGCGTGTCAGCAGCGAGGAGTGGCCGGCTGGAGCGCAAGGACAGCGCTCTCTACGCCGGCCCGGGTGATGGTGCCCTCGAAGGTGCCGCTCAGCTTTCCTTGCGCGTCGATGAGCACCGAGTGCGGGATGGACCCGAGCGAGTAAGCCGAGCCGGCGCTGCCGTCGTCGAGGAGCACCGGATAGGTGAGCTTGCGTGCGTTCACGAACGCAGAGACCTCGGACTGACCGCCGCTGTTCTCGGCGACGCCCACGACCGCAAGACAGCCAGGGCGCGCCCGTGCGAGCGCGTCCTACCACCACGCAGTCATCATGAAGAAGACAGGCAGGCTGCAGGAGATCGCCATCGTGGTCTACCGGTCCGCTCATCCCGACCAGGACGATCTTGCCTGAAGGCGCAGGGGTAGTGCCGGCGGCCGCGGCGCCGAGCAAGGGCATTGCGAGGGAAAGCGCGAGGATGAGATTCATACCTTCTCCTCCGAAGAACGCTGGCGGACAACCGTGAGAGCCAGAAGCCGCCACCGGGATTCACCAGCAGGGCAAGCTGGCAATCGCCCGCCGCCCACCACTGGGTCGCGTGAGAGTCGTGCGTCCGTCCGCGTGGCCAGCGCATGACAGACAGGCGGCGAACCTGCCGGAGCCCCCAGTTGAATTTGTAGTTCCGGCTGCCATCCAAACGGACGCGAGTCTTGTGGCGATGTCGCCAAGGAGCGCTGGTGAAATTGCGAACCTGGTTCTCCGCCTTGAGCATCGCCCTCGCCGCCGCGACCCTCCTGGCCGTTCTCACACTCTTGTTCTCCACCCGCAAGCTGACCGACGCCTCCGACCGGATGCTGGTCAACCTGGAGGCGGTCCAGGCTGCCGACGGTGTTGCCCTCGATCTGCACCGGCATCGCCGTCAATATCTCGGCTGGCTTGAATCCCACGACGCCGCTCGCCTCGAGGAAGCGGCGACGCGGAAGACCGGCGTTCTGCGGGCTCTGCAAAAGGCGCGCGTCACTTCGAATGCGCTGGAGCGCGAGGCTCTCGATCGAGCATCGGCGAGCATCCGCAGCTATCTGAACGAATCTCGCCAGCTTCCATCGTCGCCGGATCCCAACGTCGCGTACCGGGCCACCACCCCCGGATTTCTGGCAGCGCAGGACGCCATCGAAGATCTGGCCTCGGTCGCCGCCAGCGAGGCTGAAACGGCGCAGCGCGAAGCGGGCGCTTTGCATCGATCCGTCACCATTTTGGGCATCGGGGTCGCTGCCGCCGTGGTGTGCATCACCCTGTTGATGGCCATCCTCATCCAGCGGCGCCTCGTGCTGCCCGTGGAGAAGCTCCTGGAGGCGATCAATGGCTTTCAGCGCACCGGAGCCATTCCGGCCACGCGGCTCCCGGGCGAATTCGGCGACATCGCCGCCGCGCTCAACGCCATGGCCTCCACCATCGCGGAACAGCGCGCGGCCCAGCTGCGCTTCATCGCCAGCGTCGCGCACGATCTGCGCAATCCGCTCTCCGCCATGAAGGGCTATTGCTGGCTGGCGCGACCCGGCGCACCCTTGCCGCCCGAGGAGAAAGTGCGAGCCGCCTTCGGGGTGATCGACCGGCAACTCGACCGTCTCAACCAGCAGATCGGCGACCTCCTCGATCGTTCGCGCCTGGAGGCGGGCGCGTTCGAGTTGCACTGGACTTCTGCCGATCTCTCGCGGGTCATCGAGGAGGTAGCCGCGCTGTTCGAGGGCATCGCTCCAGGACGGATCTCCGTCGAAGTCCCCGCCGCCCTGCCCCTCACCGCGGATCCGGGCAAGCTCCAGCAAGCAATCACCAACCTGGTCAGCAATGGTCTCAAGTACTCTCCTGCCGGCGGACTGGTCCTGCTCTCCGCTCACGCCGATGCCACCAGATCGTGGTCGAGGTCCGCGACCAAGGCCTGGGGATCGAAGCCGCCGACCTTCCGCACATCTTCGAACCGTTCCGCAGAGGTGAGGCGGTCGCGAGGATGCAGATTCCGGGAGTCGGCCTCGGCCTGTCCGCGACCCGCCGCATCGTCGAGGCACACGGTGGACGCATCGAGGTCGAAAGTCATCCCGGACTTGGGACCACCTTTCGCCTCTACCTTCCGCTCCTGCAGGCGACCGAAACGGCGCCATCGGTGGCACTCGACGGCGCACGTTCGCTGGGACCACCGGGAGCTTCGCCACCGTCCGCTCACTGACCTCGCCAGCATGTGCCTCGTTGCCGGGTTCTTGACCGCCGCATCTAGACGGGCGGGCCTGCAGGCGTTGCGGTCCCCGGCACTCGGCTCGCGAGCTGGGCGGCGCCCCAGATCACCAGCGCGATGCAGGCGAACTGCGCGGGCGTCAGCCCGAGATAGCGCGCGTCCGAGTAGGGCAAATCCCGGGCCCGCAGGAAATCGAGCAGGAACCGCGCCGTGCCATAGAGCAGCGCCAGCAATGGCAGGAGGCGTCCCCTCCAGCGCCCTCGCCGATCGATCGCGTAGAGGACCAGCGAGAGGGCGGCGAGCACCAGCGCATCGTCGAGCCCCAGATCGTGGCGCGGGCCCTCGGGGAACGCCACCGCGAGGAAAAACGCCGTGCGCACGCCGGGGTGATCGTGCACGGAGAAACAGCCCAGCCGCGCGACCATCCAGCCTGGCGCGACGGCGAGCGCAAAAACATCGGCGTATCGTTGGAAGGGCAGCCGGCGCGAGCGGAAGAAAAGCAGAACGGCGAGCAGGCCGCCCAGGACTCCGCCCGTCGAGGAGAGCCCGTCCCAGACCTTGAGCAACTGCAGCATGCCACCCTGGCGCAGCTCCTCCGGGTGATAGAAAAGCACGTGAACGAGGTGCGCGCCGACGATCCCGCCCGCAAGCGCCCAGCTCGCCGCCTTCTCGACGGGCCGCGCGTCAAGTCCGCGCCGCTCCGCTTCGCGGACCAGCAGCTTTCCAGCGAGGAAAATGCCGGCGGCGGCGAGGATTCCAAACGGTTGCAGGGTAAGCGGCCCGATTTGCAGCGGCGGCACCACGAACCACGGGATCATGACGGTTGGACCCGAACGGGGAGAAATGGATTCATACCGACGCGTGCCGCAGATCGGCTTGAACATTCGCCCCTCCCCGCGCAGACTGCCCGCCATGCGGCGCCTCATCGCAGCCATCGCTTTGTCGGCGGCCATCGGCTACGCCGCCGTTCCGGCGTTGGTCGCGCTGTGGTGCGAGGCGGCCATGCCGCACTCGTGCTGCGCCGAGACCGGGGACGGCGGCAGTGCCTCCGCGACTCGCGCGCCGTGCTGCAAGACGCTTTTGGCGACTGAGAGCCGGCGGACTGAGGCGGCGCCCGGTGTCAGCGTCCGCCTGGTTGCACCGGTCGCCGTGGCGCTCTCCGCTGCGCCCGCTTTCGATGTGTCGTCGCGGCTCGCCGCGTGGCAGCGCTGCAGTCGAACACCGTCGCCGCCCGCCCTCGAGCCTCCGCTGCGCTTGCGCATCTAGATCATCGTCGAGCCGGAACGAAGCCGCGCCCTCATCGGCGCAGTGGCCGTGCTGCCACTCTCAGGCGCAGCGCTCGACGATTGATCACCCGTGCAATGCAGAGGTCTTCTCATGAAGCTCGTTGTCTTGTTCTTGCTGCCCTGCGCGCTCGCGCTCGGTTGCGTCGCTCTCCCTCCCCCGCCTCCGCCCGATCGCGACCCGGCGAACGCGAAGGCGACCGAGGCCCCGCCGCCGAGCCCGTCATCGACGCTCGCTCGCGATGGCGGACCAGCGGGCAGCGCCGCTGATGGAGGCGTTCGATGAGGTCCACTCTGTGGGGAGCGGCGCTGCTGCTCGGCGGCTGCGCGTCGGTGTCGCCCAAGCCCGCCTTCGAGGACGTGTCCAAGCTGGTCCAGGAGCGCGGAGGCGGACAGCTTCACTGGGACCAGGGGACGCCTGCCGACGAGCAGGTACGGGCCCATATCGCGGATCTCCTGGTCGGGAACCTGACGGCCGAGACGGCGGTCGAGGTTGCCCTCATGCGAAACCAGGGGCTCGTCGCCACCTACGAGGAACTGGGCATCGCGCAGGCCGATCTGGTGCAGGCCGGGCTTCTTCGGAACCCGAGCTTCGGCGCCCGCGTGCGCTTTTCGCCCGGAGCCGCGAACAGGACGCCGGCCGATTTCTCCATCACGCAGAACTTCCTGGATCTCTTCACCCTGCCCCTGCGCAAGCGCGTCGCGGCCGCGGAACTGGATGCCAAAAAAGCCCGCGTGGGGGGTGCGGTGCTCGAACTTGCCGCACAGGCGCGCGAGGCGGTCGTGGCCCTCCAGGCCGCGCAGGCCATGGTCGAGGTCCGCAGGCTGGTGCTCGAAGCCCAAGGCGCCGCCGCCGAGCTCCGGCGTCGCCAGCACGCGGTCGGCAATGTCGGCGAGCTCGATCTCGTGCAGGAGCAGGCGTTCTTCGAGCAAGGCAAGCTCGACCTGGCGCGCGCCGAGGCCGTGGTCCTCGACGATCGCGAGCGCGTCAACCGGCTGCTCGGCCTGTGGGGCACGGACACGACCTCGTGGAAGGTCGAGAACCTCCTCCCCGACCTGCCCGAGGCCGAGCCCGCGCTGGAGCACCTGGAGTCGCTGGCCGTGGCGAGACGGCTGGACCTCGCGGCTGCGCGCAGCGAGGCGCACGCGCTGGAGGAAGTCGCCTCGCTCACAGGCGTGAGCCGCGTCTTCCCGGCGGTGCAAGTGGGCGTGTCCACCGAGCACGACCCCGAGGGCAACCACGTCACCGGCCCGGATCTGTCGGTCGAGCTTCCCATCTTCGACCAGGGACAGGCGCGCGTCGCCCGCGTGCTGTCGCAGCTTCGCCAGGCGCAGGCGCGACAGGCGGAGATGGCCGTCAACATCCGCGCGGAGGTCCGAACCCTGCGCAACCGCCTACTGGCGACGCGCGGCGTGGCCGAGCACTACCGCACCGTCCTCATGCCGCTGCGCGAGCGGATCGTGAAGGAGTCGCAGCTTCGCTACAACGCCAACCGGCTCGGCGTCTTCCAGCTCCTGCTCGCGCGCCGGGAGCAGATCGAGGCGTACCGCGACTACCTGGATGCGGTACGCGACTACTGGACCGCTCGCGCAGAGCTGGAGCGGGCTGCCGGTGGCAGCCTCGCCGCGCCGAAACCTTCGGAGAACAAGTCATGATCAAGATGCTCACGAACGCGACCTTCGCGGCCGCGCTGCTCGCGTCGATGTCGGCCAACACCGCTCCCGGGCGCTCCTACGTCCCGGTGGTGACGCCCAACGGGACCACGCTGCCGTACCAGATGGACCACGGCCTGAAGGTCTTCCGCCTCGTGGCCGAGAAGGTGAAGCGCGAGCTTGCACCCGGCATGGTCATCAACGTCTGGGGCTACAACGGCCAGAGCCCGGGCCCCACCATCGAGGCAGTCGAAGGGGATCGGGTCCGCATCCTCGTCACCAACCACCTGCCCGAGGACACCTCCGTCCACTGGCACGGCGTGCTCTTGCCGAACGGGATGGACGGCGTGCAGGGCTTGAACCAACCGCACATCAAGCCGGGCGAGACGTTCGCCTACGAGTTCACGCTGCGCCAAAGCGGCACGCAGATGTATCACCCGCACGCGGACGAGACGCTCCAGATGGCGCTCGGGATGGAGGGCTTCTTCATCATCCACCCGCGCCACGAGCGAAAGCGCATCGACCGCGACTTCGCCATCTTCCTGCACGAATGGGACGTGCCCTTCGGGGCCGCCGCGCCCAACCCGGCGACCATGACGGACTTCAACATGTTCACCTTCAACAGCCGCGCTTTCCCCGGCACCGCGCCGCTGGTGGTGAAGAAGGGCCAGCGGGTCCGCGTGCGGCTGGCGAACCTGAGCATGGACAGCCACCCGATCCACATCCACGGCGTCCACTTCGCCGAGACGGGCACCGATGGCGGGCCGACGCCACCTTCGGCCCAACTGCCGGAGACGACCGTCAACGTCCCGCCGGGCAGCACGCGCGACATCGAGTTCGTCGCGGACGCGGCGGGAGACTGGGCCATGCACTGCCACAAGACCCATCACACGATGAACCAGATGGCGCACGACGTGCCCAACCTCACCGGCGTGGATCAGTCCGGCATCGAGGAGAAGGTGCGCGGCCTTTTGCCCGGCTACATGTCGATGGGCGAGAACGGGATGGGCGACATGATGGACATGGGCCACCCGAAGAACACCCTGCCGATGATGACGGGCGCCGGGCAGTTCGGGTCCGTCGACATGGGCGGCATGTTCACGGTCGTGAAGGTGCGCGAAGGCATCACCAGCTACGCGGACCCCGGCCACTACCAGAACCCGCCGGGCACGGTCGCGCACAAGGTCGCGGACGAGAACGCGCCAGGCCAGCCGACGAACCACGACCCGCACCACGGGCATGGGCACGGGGGGGCTGACTGATGAGGACGTGGGCCATCGTCGCCACGGGCGCGCTCGTGCTCCTGCTCCTCGGGGTGGTGGGCGCTTTTGCCGTCCTGCTCCACGGCGGGATGGGCGCGCGCACCGAGCCGTCGCGGCTGGAGACGGACCTCGCGCTCGAGCTCCGAGGGCTCGGGCTCCGGGCGTGGCGCGACAAGCGTAGCCCCGTGCCTGCGTCGGGTGAAACCCTCTCTGAGGGCCGCGCCCACTTCGCGGACCACTGCGCAAGCTGTCACGGCAACGACGGCAGCGGGCAGACGGAGATCGGGCAGAACCTTTACCCGCGCGCGCCCGACATGCGACTCGCCCCGACGCAGCGGCTCACGGACGGGGAGTTGTTCGCCATCATCGAGGACGGCGTGCGCTTCACCGGCATGCCGGCATGGGGTGACAAGAGCGAAGAGAGCCAGCGGGCAAGCTGGAAGCTCGTGCAGTTCATCCGGCACCTGCCGCGCCTGACGGCGGAGGAGAGGCTGGAGATGGAGTCGCTGAATCCGAAGGCGCCCGAGGACCGGCAAGAGGACCGGGACGACGCGAAGTTCCTTGAAGGCGACGAGCCGGCGAAGGAACCGGTCCCGCGTCACCACCATTAGGAGGAGGACACCATGCAGAGCCGAACGATGATGCTCGCGATGTTGCTCGGTCTGTCCAGCTCGCCGGCATTCGCCCACGGAGGCGGCGCCCACTTGAAGGGAACGATCAGCGGGCTGACCGCAGACCACATCACCGTGAAGGCCGCCGACGGCCACGAGGTCGAGGCCGCCATCACGGAGCAGACCCTGTTCGTGCGGGGCCACACCGCGGGCAAGCGAGAGGACCTCAAGCAGGGCGACCGCGTCATCGTGCATACCCGCAAGAAGGGCAGCGGCCTGGAGGCCGTCGAGATTCACTCCGGTGGGCGCCAGAAGAAGATCGGCGCGCGGCTGCTCGGGGATGAGCGATGACCGCAACGCTGGGTTTGCTCGTCTTTTCGTTGATCGCTGCTCCCGCGCCTCGCGCCTCGGCGGATGAATCGCCTGAGAAGATGGCGACGGAGATCATCGTGCGCTTCGAGCGCGCCCTGAAGGACCACGACATGCCCGCGATCGCAGCGGTGGTCGCAGACGATATCGTCGTCTTCGAGAATGGCCATCGCAACGAGGGCTGGAAGGGCTTTCGCGACAACCATCTCGCCCCCGAAATGAAGGAGCCGTCACACCCGCAGAAGACCGGCCTCATCAAGGTGAGCGCGTCGCCGCAGATGGCGTGGGGGTACACGCGAACCGAGATCTTCTCGAACGCATCCAGGCCCGCGCAGGGGACGCATCTCCTCTGGTCGGTCTACATTCTCGAGCCCAGGCGCGAAGGCTGGAAGATCGTTTCGCTCGACTGGAGCATCGCGAAGGTGACGAAGGGATAGCCCGTGATGGCCACTCACGTTCGGACCGGGAAAGACCCGGTGTGCGGCATGGCCGTGGCTGTGGTCGTTCGCGCTGAACGCGATCTTTGGCGTCGTCCTTGGGTTGCTCTGCTCGCCCGCGTCGGAAGCCCGTTGATGGATCCGGAGCCGGCGCTGCCATCGTCAACGAGCACCGGATAGGTGAGCCCCTCGACCTGATCGCAGCGCAGCACCGGCGCCAGTGACGGCCCCGGATCTTTCAGGCGGCCGGCAGCGTGAAGTGGAATGCGCTGCCCCTGCCGACCTCGCTCTCCGCCCAGATGCGGCCGCCGTGTGCCTCCACGATGGCCCTGGTGATGAGAGCCCGAGCCCCGCGCTCATGCGCGCGCAGAGCGTGCCCTGCCAGAAGCGCCCGAAGATGTGCGGGAGATGATCTCGCGGCATGCCGGCGCCGGTGTCGCGCACCACGCAGTGAACCTCGCGGCCTTCGGCGCACGCGGAGGCAGTGATCGAGCCGCCCCGAGGCGTGAACTTGAGTGCGTTGCCGACGAGATTCGAGAGGACCTGGAAGACCCGCTCGCGATCGCATTCGGCGCCCAACCCCTCCCCAAGACGGCTCTCGAGACGCACCCCCTTCTCGGCCGCCATCGGCGAGAGCATCTCGAGCGCGTCGACAACCAGGGCGCCTAGGTCCCGCACCTCGGCCGAGATCCGGAGCTGCCCCGCCTCGATCGCCGCCACGTCGAGCAGGTCCGCGATCAGGCGGATCGCGTTCTCCGTTGACCGGAGCTCCAGCATGGTTCAGTGCGCGCCGACGCCGGGCAGCTCCTCCCTGCGGAGACTCAGCTTGAGCAGCGACGCGACCGTTCGCGGCGGCAGGTGCCGCAGCGGCGCCACCACCATCTCGACCGCGCGGCGCAGGCCCAGCTTACCCGCCTGCACGATCAGCTCCGGATGCGCCTGCTCGAAAACGCGATAGGGAAAGCCTTCCTTGCTGAGATACGGAATCCCGCGCCTCGGGACCGACGATGGGCCGCGGTCGACGCGCAGGTCGCGCATCAGCTCGGCCAACGCCACGTCGGCGCGATCGGGCCGCTGGGCGCCTCTGACGCCGAGCATTCGCCGCACGTCTCCGGCGTTGGTGCCCGCCTCCATGGCGATGAGCTCGAGAGCGCGTGCGGCGTCGGGTGTGGGGTCCGAGCGAAAGCGCGTCCGCAGAGCCCAGAGCGCCGGAACGACGTCGCGGTGGGCGAGGACCAGCCGCTCGCCGATGAGGTTGGTTTCAATCACCAGGCCGCGGGCCAGCAGCGCATTGGTGAGCTCGATGGCGCGGCGTTGATCTCGGATCTCCGCAGCGAGGCTGGGCAGCTTGCCGGAGCCGTACCGAAGCGCGAACTTGACTGCTTTCATGAAGGTTTCCGCTTGTCGCTCGGTGTCGATCACGGCGCCAGCATGCACGAATCTCAATCCGAGTGGCAGCGAGAGCTTGCGAGATGCAGGCGCTCGGTGCACGCCTGCGAAACCAGCTGATCCAGCATCAGCGTCTGTTTTCGAGTCGGATGACCAGCCGCAGACCGGACCACGTCTCGTCGATCGCGCATACCTTGTTGTCCACGAGGCCGGTCGGCAGCGCGACTGCCCGAACTACGTCCTCTGTCATGTCGCTCGCCACACCAGAGGCCTTCTTCGGCCACGCAACCCACAGGCTTCCCGTCTGAGCCATGCGGCGCCTCATTGATGCGAGCTGCCTTTGCAACTCGGCGCGCCTGGTAACGAAGGCGATGATCACATCAAGCGGCCCGTTGCTCACGCCGCCTATCCCCACCTGCACAGTTACTTTGACCGGCACCTCGCCCAGAATCTCCTCGAAACCTTCGGGTGGGCAAATCACGGCAACGCGGTGGGCTTCCTTGATGCCGAGCTTCTTCGGCAATGGTGTTCCAGAGTAGCCACTCATCTCAGGCTCCCCAACTGGCGACCTCTTCTGCGTCGGCGCGCGCCAGCAGCGCCAGCCCCCGCAAAGCATCCGCTCGTTCCATGACACTCAGCCCTTTCGAGCACGCTGCGTACCCGTTCGAGATCCAGCACTGTCCGTGCAGCTTTCCACGCGACCGATCGCATCGTGTCCTTCCGTCCAAGAAGCCATGATCCACGGCGCTGATCGAGCGCCCGCGTGGTCGACAGCCATCGGATCGAGTTTTGGCCAACGACACGTCCCGTGAGCGGCGCGGTTGAGCCGCCCGATCGCCGCTTCGCTCAGGGGATCTGGCCGGAGAGCACGAGGCCGGCGGGGCTGACGCCGACGCTGAGCTTCTCGGGGGCATCGGGCTTGCTCAGGAGGAGCGCGATGCCCGTCGCGGCCGAGAGGACTGCCGCGCCGCCGAGGACGAGCGAAAGGTTGCGGCCGGTGGAAGCGGAAGGCGCGCGCGCGGAGAGCCAGTTGTCGTGTTGCATGCGGTGCCCGCCGTAGCCGGGGCCGTCCGACGACATCAGCAGCGCGCCGCCGCCGGCGAGGAGCCCGATGGTGACCAGCGCGAAGCCGGCTCCGTGGTGCCCCTTCGACTTCTGCGCAGCCGGTACGGTCGAGACGGCCGGCGCGCTCGGCACGGCCGGCGTCGCGACGGGCGCAGTCGAGGCGGGCCGCACTCCCGGCGTCGCCTCCGCGACCTGGCTCTCGATCACCGTCCCTTGGGAGGCGGCGCGCGGCGCGCCAAAGCGCGCGAGCGCGCAGGAGATCGAGTCGCCGTCCTTGCACCCGCGCTGCCACAGCTCGGTCGCGCGCGGCAGGGCCGCCGGGACGTCGCAGGCCAGCTTCCGGCAGCTCGCGCCGTCGCCGGCGCTGCAGGCCTGCTCGCGCGTCTCGGCAGCGAGCGCGAGGCTCACCGGCGCGCCGTCGCCTTCTTCGTGGATCCGCGCCAGCCGTGCGCAGGCCGCGCCGCCGCCGGCCGCGCAGCCGCGCTGGAGCACCGCGACGGCCCGCGCGGGATCGCGCGTCTCCTGCCGGAGCAGGCGGTCGCCGGCCTCGGCGCAGGACTGCAGATCCCCCGCGGCGCAGGCCTGGTCGAGGTAGTCGACGGCGATCTTCGCCTCGGTCGCCGCGCGCGCGAGCGCGACGCAATTGGCCGCCTCCTTCGCCTCGCAGCCGATGGCCAGCTCCGCGCCCTCCCGAGCATCCAGAGGCAGGAGCGGCAAGAGCGCCGTCGCGCGGACTGCGCCGTAGGCGCGCGTGTAACGAACCAGCAGCTCGACCTTGGTCGCGTCGGTCACCGCCGCGAGCGGCAGCACCTGCTTGAGTCGCGCCTTGTCCCGCCCGCGCTGCGCCTTGAACGCCCGCTTCGCCTCGGCGTACGCCTGCCACTCGCGCGCGCGATTCGCCGCGGTCTCGCGCAGCGCGTTCCTGCCGGGGAGCTCGGCAGCCGCGCGCCAGGCCGCCGCCGCCTCCTCGGGATTCTGCGCTTCGGCGCTGCGCGCCTCGTCGATGGCGACCAGCACGTTGGCGTCCACGCCGGCCGCGTCGAGCTTGCCGAGCGGTGCGGGCGGAGCGGGCCGCGTCTCGGCCGCCATCACCAGCGACGAGGTCGCCTGGTAGCCGCGGAAGAGGTCCACCGAGGCGCTGGCCACGGCTTCGATCAGCTCTTCGGGCGTGTTCGCCGCCGCGGCCGCGGTGCCGGTCAGCTTCGACGGCTTCGCCTCGCGCAGCTCGAGCGTGACGAGGTATTCCTGCTCGCGGCGGATCAGCTCGCCGCACACCTCGAGGTCAGCGGCCCCGCCCTCCTCGGTGACGGTCAGGTCCGGCAGGATGCGGCGGGCCACGTCCCGCACCTGCTCGGCGAGCTCGGCCGGGTCGACCGCGCCTTTCTCCGCAGGCGGAAGCGAAGAGCGGATCTCCCGCACGGAGAGCGACGCGGCTTCGCTCCGTGCGAACGGCAGTGCGACGAAGAGTGCTGCCACCACGACATTGAGCCTCATGACTGTCCTCCCGGTCATTCACAACGAACGTTTCCTTCGGGCTCGGCGAAGCAGGTCAGCTGGTAGCCGGCCTCCGCCGCGCGCCGCGACATCTCTTCCTCGGAGACTGCCCCGAACCGCGACTGCAGCGCCGACTGCGCGGCCACCTGCAGGCGCGGAGTCAGCAGGACTTGCAGCACCAGGTCCTCGCCGGGCATCGCCAGGCGCGCGCGGCCGAGCGGATCGCCGATGGCCTGGTTCAGCAAAGAGTCGCGCAGCAGCCGCGGCACGCCGCTGCAGGGCGGAGACGACAGCTCGACCGCGCGCGAACCCTCGAGCCCGAGGACCGAGACCACCTCGGCGCCGGCTCCGCTGAGTCGCGAGACGACGAGGCAGCCGCCCGAGTTTCGCAGGTGCGCCGCGAGCTCCACCGGGCCGCGCGGGACGAGCACGCGCAGACGGACGCCGTGCAGCGCCGTCGAGTCGGCGGCGATGTGCGCCAGCGCTTTCGGTGCCGGCGCCCTCGTCGCGTGTGCGGAGGCCGCCGGCGCAGGTTGCGGCGCTGACCGGGCCGGCGGCGGACTTGCCTGCGCAGCGGCCGGCGGAGGTTTCGCCGTGGCCGGTGGCGGCTTCGGGGGCGTCAACTTGACCACGCGGATGCGGCGCTCCTCGCGCTTCGGCGGTGGCGGCGGCTCGGGCCGCGCCTCGCGCTTCGCCCACGGCCGCTCGCTCGCAAGCGCAGAGGCGGCGATGGCCACCGCTTGCAGCAGCACTGATCGCACGAGGCGCGGCCGCTCAACGTGGGCTGGCATCGTCAATCCCCACCACCATCTCGGACGCGCCGGCGGCGGTGACGTCGGCGAGGCAGGCTTCGGCCTGCGCGCCCAGGTGCACCACCACCACCTTACCCCGCGCTCCCGACGAAAGCGGCTCGCCCGCGAGCGTCCGCGCGCCACCGGAATCGCAGCGGACGTCCAGCCTCTGCGACGAAGTCGGCGCCGGCGCGCCCTGCGACGACGGCGGCTTGAGGCGCAGGAGGAGGAACTGCGCCGAGAGCAGCTGCGCCACCATCACCAGCGCAAGCAGCGCCAGCGCGAACTGCTTTTCGGCGAAGAGCCGGTAGATGAGCGCTTCCAGCTCCTCGAAGCCGCCCTCCTTGCGCCGCGAGATCATGGCCGCTCTCCCATCGCCTGGCCCGCGATTGCGGTGAATTCCGGATCCGGCGCGGCGGGCGGCGGCTGCTGCAGCCGCGCCTGCTCCTCCTCGGCCCACGCCGGCCAGAGCGCGGACGACGCCGGCCGCTGCAGCCGCTGCAGCTCGCGCAGGTACGCGTCGAGCCCGCGCAGCACCACCGAGCCGCGCAGGCCCTCGGGCAGCGCGCCGCGCGGCGGCCGCACTCCCGCCAGCAGCACCACCGGCCGCGCGTCGAGGCAGAGCGCCACCGCAGCGAGGGCGGAATCATCGTGCGGCGAGGAGCCGGTCTTGCCGCTGAAGACGAGCCTCGGGAAGCGCTGCGCCAGCCAGCGCAAGGTGCCGTCGCGCCGGTGCAGCGCCAGCAGCGCGCCGGTGTCGCTCAAGGTGCAGGTCCCGTCGCCAGCGAAGAGCTTGCGGTGCAGGTAGGCGCCGATCTGCTCCACCGTCGCGCGCGAGGAGTTGCCGAGCAGCGAAGTGGGATCGTCGGGCAACCCTTGCGCCGGCAGCCCGGCCCGCTCGCGCCGCGCCTTGAGGTGGCGGAAGAGCGCCACCGACGCGGCGGTGTACGAGATCTCGCGCGGCACCTCGCCGGGCTGCACGCTCTGGCCGAGCTGCGCGAGCAAGTTTCCCGCGAGCGCCCGGTCCGCGGGCGAGTCGAGCGCGGCGCGCTCCTCGTCGGTGACTTCCGCGAGGAGCGCGGAGAAGAGATCGGGCCGCCGCTGCGCGAGGAGCGCGGGCAGGAGCACTGCGTGCCGCGTGGTGAGCGTGTTCACCGAGCGCGCCACCGCCTCGTCGAAGGCCATGGCGTGCGTCGGCGGCACCACGTCCGCCGGGCAATAGCTCGACGGTCGCGATCGGCGCAGGTCCTTGGTGGCCCAGATCCAGCGCACGCAGCCCTGCGGCGGCAGCGACAACTCGCGCACCGCCTGGGGACCGAACGCTTCCACCGCGAGGTCGAGCGCCTCGAGCTTCGCCACCGAGCCGTAGTTGAGCGGCATCAGCGCCGACTCCGCTCCCGAGCGCGCCAGCACCGCGCCCTCCGCGCCCACCGCCGCGAAGGCTGCCCGGACGCTGGCGCCAGGGAACTCCGCGAGCGCGACGCTGAGTCCCTCGCGGAAGCGGTCGATGGCGGAGACGAGGTCGACGTCCGACTCGGCGCCGCTCGCCACCCGCTCGGTCCAGCCGTCGACGAACGCAAACGCCGCCGCCGGATCGATCCCGGAATCGAGATAGGACTCGCCCGACCAGAGATGATGCGCGAAGAGCCAGGCGCGGGTGGACTCGATGCGCCGCGCCGACACGACCGGGTGCGCGCGCAGCCACGAGACGCCGCGCGGCGCGGCACCCAGCACCAGCTGGTCCTCGGGCGAGAGCCGGCGCAGCGGAAGCCCGAAGAGAGCGAGCGAGAGGCGGTGCAGCCCGTCCACCGGCCGCCGCTCGCCGCCCAGCGAGGTCGCGGCGCTGAGGTTCAGGTAGAGGCCGGCGATCTCGTCGGGCGAGGCGCGGCGCACGAGCCAGGTGGCGAAGAGCGCTTCGGAAATCTTGTCGCCCACCGTGCGGCGCGCTTCCTCGCGCAGGTACAGCTTCGCGAGCTGCTGCGGAATGGTGGAGCCGCCCTCGGGGATGCCGCGCAGGTTGCGGCCCAGCGCGCGCAGGAGACCCGGCGGGCTGAGCGGCGGCAAGAGGCGCGGCCGCGAGAAGAGCGCGCGGTCCTCGTAGCCCGCGGCGGCGGCGGAGACCAGCGACGCGGCGCGAAGCTCCAGCGGTGCGGCGCGGTAGGCCGAGAGATCCACGTCGAAGAGCGCAGCCGCCTTCTGCACGCGCGCGCCGCCCGCGAGCAAAAGCGGCGAGACGGCGGCGACGGCGAGCGCGATCAGGAGCGCTCCGAACAGCGCCGCAGCCGCCAGCGCGACGGCCGGCCGAAGGCGCGCGAGCGCCGGGCGAACGCGCGAGAGCGCGCGCTGCACCAAAGGGTTCATCGCGCCATCCCCATCTTGCGCAGCACCTCGAGCGTCTCCTTCGGCGTGTAGAGCGCCAGCAGCGGATCGCGCGGCCGGCCCTGGTCGTCGAGGACGCTGAAGTGCAGGTGCGGCCCGGTCGAGTGCCCGGTCGATCCGACCAGCCCGACCACGCCCATGGCCGGCACCGCCAGTCCCTGCACCACGCCGAGCTTCCGCGGGTCGGAGCGCAGATGGCAGTAGACCGTGCGCCAGCTGTTTTCGTGCGCGACCGTCACGTACCAGCCGCAGGAGCGCGCGTGTCCCGACTCAGCGATCGTGCCTTCCCGGGCGGCGACGACGTAAGAGCCGGCCGGCGCCACCAGGTCCACTCCCCTGTGCAGCTTGCGGTGTCCCTCGAGCCGCCGCAACCCGAACTTCGACGAGACGTGATCGAAGCGCCGCACGTCGATGGGGAAGAGCAGCCAGGGCGCGCGCGCCGCTTTCGGCTCCGCGGCGAGTGGCGCGAGCAGGATCAGCAGCCCGGAAAGCATCCGCATGCCACGCCAGCAAAAAAGCCGGCACCGCGGATTTTTTTGCTTGCGGCCTCGACAGGAGATCGCGATGGGCCTCTTCGGCCGGTTCTGGCACTACTCGCTCGACACCTATGGCGGCGCGCCGGTGCTCCTCGTCGTCACGCTGCTGCAGCTTTCGCTCCTCGGCTGGGTGATCGCGGAGGCGGCCCGCGCGCGCCGCGAGCGCAACGATTCCTCGCTCTCGCCGGACCTGCGCAGGGTCCGCGCCGCGCACCGCGCCGACCTCTGGCAGAAGAGCGTCCGCCCGCTCACGCTGACGCTGATGCTGCTCGGCCCCGGCATCGGCCTCGGCATGAGCACGCTGTTGGGCGCGCTCGGGATGGGCTCGCTGGGCGAGGTGATGGGCACCTCCGCCGGCGCGGATCAGCTGGCCGCGACCATGGCGAGCGCGTACCGCGAGATCAGCTACGCCTACTTCCTCATGGTGGGCGGCACCTTCCCGATGCTGCTCGGGCCGGTGATCGTCCTCTGCGCGCGGCGCCTCGACGAAGAAGGGCACGACGCGCGCGGCGGCGATCCGGAGGAGGTGCTCCTGCACACCTTGAAGAGCCTGCTCGCGGTCGCCGAGACGCAGGCCTCGCGCGCGCAGGTGGACGCCGCGCGGACCCACGCGCTCCTCGAGCAGACCGCCGCCGCGCTTGCGCGAAGGATGGCCGCGTGACGCCGGAAGACCTGCTCCGCTACCAGCGCGCGCGCGGGCCGCTGCCCTCGTCGGCCGAGGCGCTCCCCGCGTGGCTCGCGCGTCAGCCGGAAGCGGTGCCGGTCGAGGTGCCGCTCGCCGCCGTCTCGCCGCTCCGTGCGGCGGGCGTAGTCGTCGAGGAGGAAGACGGCGCCGCGCTCGCCCGGGTCCCGCCCGACGGCGACGCGCTCGACCGACTCTTTTCACTGCTCTCGCTTCCCGCCTTTGCCGGCGGCGGCGCGGCGGCGTTGCTCGCGGCCCTCGAGCGCTCCTCCGACGCTGCAGAGCTACCTGGGCTCTCCCTGCCCCTGCGCATCCAGCCGTCGAAGGCGAGCTCGCTCGGGTGGTCGTCCGATCTCTTCTCGCTGACGCTCCTCATCAGCAACGTCTCGCTCCGGCGCGAAGACGGCGCGCTGCTGCCGAAGCCGGGACCGGTGGTCGCGGTCTGCGCCGAGTACGACCGGCTGCTCGAGTCGCTGGATCCGCCCCTGCTGCACGCGCGCTCCGAGGGAATTCCCATGCTGCGGCTGCCGGGCGGCTTCCTGCGCCGGCCGCTGCGGGTCGAGGCGACCCGCCGCGACGCCCGCGCGCCGCGAGGGCGCATCGCCGCGATGGCCCGCGCCGGAAAGTTTCTCGGCGAGCTGGACGAAGCCTGGCAACGGCGCCTGGGCCCGGTGCTGGAAGTCGCCTGGCCCGTCTACCGGCCGGAGAAGCGCGGCCCGCTGCTCGACGCGGTGGTCGGCCGGCTGCTGCCGGAAATGCAGCTTCGCTGAGGGGTTTTTTGCTTGCGCAGCACAGGAGGGTTCGCCATGTCGAAGTTCATCGCGCTCATTTCCGCGGCCGGGTTGCTCGCGAGCTGCGCCCACGAGGAGCCGGCGCCAAGCCCAAAGTCCGAGCGCAACTGGGAGCAGGGTCTCGACTCCGATCACGCGCCGCAGATCGCGCCGCTCGGTCCCATCGAGACCGATCAGTTCGCCTACGACTTCATCCGCCGCCGCGAGCGCGAGCATGCCCTCGTCACCAAGGCCACCGGCTCCGATCTCGACGAGATCATCAACGCCTCGAGCCAGGTGCTGGCGTCGGCGCTGTCCTTGCCGCTCTTCAAGGCGGGAGTCTACCTGGGCCAGCCGCGCCTGATCGATCGCGGCTGCACGGCGGCGCAGCGGGTGACCAACTCGTCGCTGCGCACCAGCGGGCAGGTGGAGGCCGTGCTGCAGGCGTGCGCCGCGCTGACCTCCGGCAAGTCCTCGAACGACGGCTGCGGCGAGGCGCAGCAGAAGCTGCGCGAGGCGTACGCGCTGCTCGCCGCCGACAAGGCGCAAAACGCCGGGCGCGCCGCGGCCGACGCGGTGCGCACGCTGCGCGACCGCTGCCCGAAGATCGGCGCGCCGCTGCGCACGCCGGTCGATCCCGGCACCCGCGGCTTCCTCATCGTCTGGACGCTGCATGCCAACGACGCGCCCCCCGTGACCTTCCTCGCCGGCGAGCAGGCTCCCAACACCGCCGAAGCGATCAACGACGCCTTCCTGCGCGGCGTGCAGGCCGTCCGGCCCGTCGCGCACAACCCCTGAGAGGAGATCGCCATGTCCGACCGTCCCGAGTTCCGTCCCATCGAAGCCTCGCCCGCGCGACACATCTGGCCGTACGTCGCCATGGGCGCCGTCATCGCCGGCCTGCTCATCTTCATCGCGCGGCGCAACGCCGGCGCCGCCGCGCCGCAGAAGGAAGTCGCGCTCGCCACCGTCGCGCCGAAGATCGAGCCTCTCGTGGCTCCAGCCGCTGACGCTCTCGCGAAGAAGCCGGCCGAGAGCCCGAACCTGATCGGCTCGGCCGTGAGCGCCGCCGGCAAGCTCGCGATGGTGGCGAAGTCCGAGCTGGACCGCGAGCTGGGCCGCAGCCGCGCCGCGCAGACCCAGACCGCGGCGTACAAGAGGCAGGTCGAGTCGCTGCGGAAGGAGCTCACCGAAGCGCGCGCGCAGATCGCCGCGTACCAGAAGGCGCGGCAGCCGGCGCCGCCTTCGGACCAGGAGCAAATCTTACAGATGCTCGCCCCCGTGCTCCGCACCAGCAACGACGGCCGGCCGTAGGAGGATGGCAATGATCCGCATCGTGCTCATCGCTCTCGTCGCAGTCTCGACCTCGGCGCGCGCCGCCGCGGAGTTCTCGCCGGTGAAGGCGGCCGAGTCGGTCACCTACCCGCTGCCGCCGATGCCGCTGCCGGTGGTGCAGGCGCCGGCGGACGGCAAGTGGTCCGAGACCGAGGACAGCCCCGCGCTCCGCGTCAGCCGCGCCTGGGTCAAGCTCGGCCAGGCCGCGTCGGTCGAGCGCAGCGAGGCCACCCGCAAGCTCTACCAGTCGTGGAAGTCGGAGGTGGCCCAGGGCGGCCCGCACGGCCGCACCGCGCAGGCGGCGCACGCGCGCTTCCTCGCGGCGTACAAGAAGGACCTCGAGTCGGCGCGCGGCATCTACGAAACCGTCCTGCGCGACGTGGATGCGATGGACAGCGAAGGGGCCAGCAGCGGCGCGCCCATTGGCGACACCGCAGCGGGCAACCTCGCCAAGGACGCCGACGAGCAGATCCGCTCGGCAGACCGGGACGAGCGGCTCACCAACTCCGCCTGCTTCCTCTCCCCCGACACCTGCCAGCAGACCGATCCCGCGGACAAGGCGCTGCAGGACGAGATCGCGGGCCTGGTCAAGGAGACGCTGGTCGCCGGCGGGCCGGACGGCGGATTGTCGCTCTACTCGCTCCGGCGCAAGGCGGGCCTGCTCGCACTGCGCGCCCGGGTGATGGCGGCGATCACGCAGCGGGCCGCGGCCCGGCTCGCGACCGACGTGGCCACCGCGCAGGACGGGAGCGGAACGCCGCGCACGCTGCCCTCGCCGGTGGCCGCGGCATCGTCGACCTCGCGGCGGTCGATGCCGACCTCGGACCCTTACCGCTGACGCCTGGGGTAGTGGCACTCCTCGACGGACACGGCCATCGCGGAGAGCAGGTGAGAGAGGGGCGTCGAGAGGCGCCCCTCTTTCGTCGCTTCGTCGGCGAGCCGCGGCAGGTCGGCGAGGCCCTGCGGCAGCGGGCCCGGCACCCAGACCTCCTCGCGGTAGCGCGGGTCGAGCGGCTCGTCGCAGTCGTCGATGCGCTCGTGCGCGCGGCCCTGGTCGAGCGTGCGCGCGAACAGCGCCGAGCGCACCGGCCGCGCGGCGGCGAGCCGGCGCGAGGCGAAGAGCGACGCAGGCGACGGCGGCGCCGCGTGCACCAGGATCGTCGAAGCCGGGTGCCGGGGCGCCTCGTCGAGCGCAGTCAGGTGCCGCGGCTCCGCGACGGCTGGAACCCAGACGGCCCCGTCGCCGAGCAGCGCACGGAGCGCGGCGGCGGCCTGCGACCACTCGGCGAAGGCTTCGTCCGAGTCGACGATCTGCACCACCGCGACCGGCGCGGGCGGGTCGAGCGGCAAAGCCTGCAGGCCCGAGGCGAGGAGCCGCGCCAGCGCGCGCGGCCACAAAGCGCGCGCCTCGAACAGCGCTGCGTCGCCGCGGGCCGACTGGTCGAGCAGCGCCAGCTCGGTCGCATCACCCAGCACCGCGCGCAGCGCATGAATGGGATGCGGCCGCGCCCTGCCCTTCGAGGGCAGGATAGGCAGCCGCACCCGCCCGCGGTTCTTCCACACCAGGGGCTCCTCGGGCGCGGGCTCCTGATCGTCGAAGAAGCAGTGATCGTCGCGCTGCAGCGCCTGCGCCGCCGCCGAGAGGCGCGTGAGCGGATCGCGGCTCCAGCCTGGATGGGAGAGCCGCCACAGGTTTCCCGCGCCCGCTTCCGGCAGAGGAGGGTTGGCGACGCCGCGCGCGTATTGCTCGTAGTCCAGGAGCCAGTCGTCCAGCACCACCGCGCGCAGGTCGCCCGCCTCCGCCGCGGCGGCGAGGTAGTGCGCGCCCAGCGCCGCCTCCACCAGCCACAGCTTGCGCTTCTCGCCCTGAGCCCGCGACACCTCGGCGAAGAGCGTCTCGCCCAGGACCGCGCGCGCCTGCGGCGAGGAGACGAGCCTCTGCACCTCAGTCCGCGACAGCGGAGGACGCCGCAGGATCGGCGGCGCGCCGAGCTTCGGCGCCGCGCCGTCGCTCTCGATACCGCGCACGATCCATTCGACGAAGGCGAGGTCCGGGTCGTTCCACAATGGTCCAGCGCGCTGCGTGGACGCGAGCAAGAGATGCAGCGCTTCGTGCCGCGCGATGCGCTCTGCCTCGGGCAGCGGCACGGCCTCGCCCAGCCCGAGGCGAATGAGGCCCTTGCCCAGCGCCAGCGCCTCGCCCTCGGTGCCATCGCCATCGTGCAGCTTCACCTCCAGGCGATCCCACGCGCGCCGCGGAGGCTCGATGCCCAGCGCGGCCGCGAGGAGCTGCGGCGCCAGCGAAAGCCCCGAGAGCACCGCCTGCGCGAGGCCC
Organism: Deltaproteobacteria bacterium; assembly: GCA_025350525.1. Lineage (GTDB taxonomy): Bacteria > Myxococcota > Myxococcia > Myxococcales > 40CM-4-68-19 > 40CM-4-68-19. The sequence goes on along the minus strand of JANXXR010000632.1, from coordinate 1,044 downwards.
TCGGGCAGGACGCGGCTTCCTGGCAGGAGCCGCACCTCGGCCGCGCCACCCTCGAAGGCGACCTGGAACCCGGAGCACGATTGAATCTGTCCGGCGCCGGAGCCGTCCAACTGCATCTGGATCTCCTCCGCCGCCGTCACGCCCGATCCATAACCGGCCACCGGGGGTGACCGCCATGCGGGCGGGCGGGTCACGGAACGGCGCAGCTGGAATTTGGAAGGGCCTCGGGCGTAGCAACAAGGGAACGAGCATGCAGAGCCTGCCCCAGCTGGAGTCCTGCCTGCGCCTCGCCTTCGAAGCCCGCGACGGTAAGCACCCGTCCGGCGTCTCGTTGTCCTCCTATTTCGCGCGCGCCCCAAGCCGCGGGCGCAGGCGGTCCGGGCTCGAGGCGGACCTGCTCTTTCCCGTCGCCTTGAAGGCGAGAATCGGAGCGGGCGCCATCGCGCAGGCGATGGACGAGGCGAGCTACCGCGCCTGCGAGAAGCCGCGGCCCGAGGCGCCGCTCGCGACGCGCGAGTGGCTCGCGGAGGCGGCGCTGGCGCTTGGCAAGTCCGAGGGCCCCGCCCTGATGTGGGCGCTCTTGCGCGCGATGTCGGAATTGGAGGGCGCGGCGCAGAGGCTCATCGGCGCGCGGGCGTCGCGGTCGCACGTCCGTCAAGTGCTGCACGGCGTGGGCCCGCGATCCTTACGGTCGGAGCCGTTCGCGGCTTTAATGGTGCGCGTGCTGAAGATCGCCCAGGCTGTCTACACCGCGTTCCGCGAGACGGGCCTTCCGCACCCCGAGGCGTGGCGCGCGGTCGAGGACCGGCTCTGGGCGCCGCATCCCACCGGCCAGAAGGAAGCGTCGGGCGCGTACCTTCCCAGCCTCGTCCAAGCGGCCTCGGGAAATGCGCGGCGCAAGCTGCGGCGCGACGCGGAGTCGGGGCGCACGCGCGATCACGCGCAGGCCCTGCTCGCGCGCTTCGCCGCCGGCGAGGGTGCGCGGCTCTGGCCTTGGCGCGACGCCGCCGGCGCGCTCCTGCCTCAGCGGAGCGCGCTCTCGCC
>JANXXR010000606.1 GCA_025350525.1 Deltaproteobacteria bacterium | reverse complement strand
TGTCGACCAAAAAGACGATCTTCGCGTTCGCCTCCTTGGAGAGGCGCTCGCAGACCGTGCTGATCTGCTGGAACTCCTCGTCGTACATCACCATCGACGGCCCTGACATCGAAGAACCTCGCCCTGAGTTGGAGTCGTTGGTTCGGACGCTAACAGGCGGTTCGGGTTTCGTCCACAACTGGCGGCGCTCCGGGATAGAAGCAATTAATGGTAGACTCAAGCCACCTGTTGGAGGCGCAGATGAAGCGGATCGTCGCGTTCGGATCCCTGTTCGTCCTGCTCGGTTGCTACTCGAACAACGCCGTCGTGAAGTCGAAGCTCATCGACCACGGCGACCCGGCCCACCCGCTCTTCGTGGGCCATTCCGACAAGGGCGAGGTGGTGGTGGCCTCGACCCACTACGACGCCATGGGCGGCCTCGCGGTGGCCTCGTCGGACATCGGCGTCAAGGGCAAAGAAGACATGATCTGCGACCGCGAGATGCTGACCGGAACGCACGTCGCCCAGTGGGTCTGCCGCTACAAGAAGGACCTGGACGACGAGCGCCAGGCGACGCAGGACTGGATGGACAAGCCGCGCAACTGCAAGGCGCGCTGCTCCGACACGATCTCGCACTGAAGCCGTCGCTACATCTCGCGGCGGCCCTGCAGCGCGCGGGCCAGCGTCACCTGGTCGGCGTACTCGAGATCGCCGCCCATCGGCACGCCCTGCGCGATGCGGGTGACCCGCACGCCCAGCGGCTTGAGCAGGCGGGTGAGGTAGAGCGCGGTGGCCTCGCCTTCCACCGTCGGATCGGTGGCGACGATGACTTCCTCCACCCCTGCTGAAATGCGCGGCAACAGCTCCTTGATCTTGAGCTGGTCGGGCCCGACTCCGTCGAGCGGCGAGAGCGCGCCGTGCAGCACGTGGTAGAGGCCGCGGAACTCGCGGGTGCGCTCGACGGCGAGCAGGTCCGGGACCGACTCGACCACGCAGATGATGCGGCGGTCGCGCTGTTGATCCTTGCAGACGGGGCACGGGTCCTGCGCGGTAAGGTTGCAGCAGGTGGAGCAGAGCCGCACCTCATCGCGCAGGGCGAGCAGCGCGGCGGCCAGGTCCCGCGCGTACTCGGGCGGGCTCTTCAGGACATGGAAGGCGAGCCGCTGCGCCGTCTTCTCGCCGACGCCGGGCAGCCGCGCGAAGAGCACCGTCAGCCGCGCGATCGGGTCGGCGCTCATTTCCACCCGCTCGCCTTGAGCGCCTTGGGGTCGAGCCGGGGCGGAAGGCTGCAGTGGCCGGCGCGCGACAGCTCGCCTTGATCGAATCGGTAGAGCGTGCAGAGCGCTTGAAAGGCCCCGCCCGTGCAGGTGCCATCGACGCGCAGGACCGCGAGGTGGTCGCTCTCGGCGCGCAGCCACGAGGTCCAGCCGCTCGCGTCCTCGCCGCCGCTCCCGCACTCGCGCAGGGCGTTGAAGTCCTTGAGGCTGCCGGCGGCGCTGAAGGCAAAGCCGCTCTCGCCGTGGCGGAAGAAGCGCAGCTCCGAAGTGGTGTGCGAGGTGAGCAGCTCCAGCGCCAGGTCGTTCTCGCGCTTGCCGCCGCCCAGCGAGAGGGCGCGGACGCCGTGCACCTCTTCCGTCTGCGCGTCGAGCAGGCGGGCCACCCGCGGCGGCTGGCCGGTGGAGAGCGCGAAGACCCGGCCGCCCTTGCAGCTCGTCACCTCGGCGAAGATGAGGGCGCCGTCGCCGCGGTCTTTCAGCGCCTCGGCCAGCGCGGCCACCTTGGCGGGCTCGCCGCACTCTTCGTCCTTGCGCGCGGGAGGCAACAGCGCCGCCACCTCGGCCTGCGCCGCCTCGGAGAGCGCGACCTTGCCGTCCTGCTTCACCGACTTGAGCGCGGCCATCAGCGCTGCTCCCGGCGCCGGCGCCGCGGCCTCGGCGGCGAGGAGGAGCGCGAGCGCGATCATTTGCCGAAGCCGCCGGGGAACAGATTCGACAGTCCGGAGAGCGGGCTCTCGGCGGCCTGCGCTTCCTGGGCCGCCTTGAGCGCGGAGTTGACCGCGCCCAGCACCAGATCCTCGAGCATGGCGACGTCGCGCGGATCGACGGCCTGCTTGTCGATCTGCACCTTCTGGATCTCGCCCTTGCCGTTGGCGGTGACCACCACCATGCCCCCGCCCGACGAGCCGGTGACGGTCTTCTGGGCCAGCTTCTCCTGCGCCTTCTGCATCTGCTCCTGCATGGCCTGCGCCTGCGCCATGAGGGCGTTGAGGTCGAATGGCATGCTTACTCCTCGCCCAGGTCGCGCACGTCTTCGATCTCGCCGCCAAGGACCTGGAGGGCGGCGCGGACGGCGGGGTGCTCGCGGGCCAGCGCCACCCGGCTCGACGATGCGGCCACGCGCTGTTTCTGTTTCTGCTCGGCCACCGAGCCGTCGGCGGCGGGCGCTTCCTGCTCCACCAGCTGGAGCGGCGCCTTGAAGCCCAGCGCCTTCTCGAAAGCGGCCTCCACCGCCGCCCGCGACTCCTGGACGATGGTGGCGTGCGCGGAGCCCTTGCGGAAGGCGATCTGGATGGCGGTCTTGTCGATCTTGAGAGGGACGGCGTGCTCCAGCGCCGCGGCGGCGCCGGCCTTGCGCGCGGCGCGGACCGATTCGATCAGGCGCCGCCAGCGGGCGGCGAGGGGCTCGGGGGCAGATTCGGCTGCGTCGGCTTCGGCTGCGGGCTCGGCCGGAGGGACGGGGGCTGCGGTTGCAGGCGCGGCAGCAGGAGCGGTGGCTTTCGGCGCGGCGTCGATCGGAGCGGGAGCGGCGGCCCCGGCGGGAGCGGTGGCCCCGGCGGGAGCGGTGGCGCGGAGCGGGGCAGTGTCCGGGGCGAGCACGCGGCTGGACCATCCGGCGGGAGGCTTGCGCGGCGCCTCGGGCTTTGCCTCCGGAGCGGAGGCGCCGCCTTTGACGAGCTGCTCGACGCGGGTGACCAAATCCGGCAGGGAGCCCGCGGGCGCGAGGTGCACGGCCCGCAAGAGCGCGACCTCCAGCGCATGGCGCGGGCTGGCCGCCTTGGAGACCTCGTCCTGCGCCAGCTGCAGCAGCTCGAAGACGCGGGCGAGTTGCGCCCCGTCGTGCTCCGAAGCCTCCTGCGCGAGCGCGCGCACCTCGTGGTCGGGCAGGTCCTGCTTCACTCCCGGCAGCGAGGCCAGGACGAGGTTGCGCGCCTGTCCCGCCAGCTCTTCGGCGAGCCGCTTGAAGTCGGCGCCCTGGTCGTAGGCGGCCATCACGCCCGAAAGCGCCGCGCCGGCGTCGCGGGCCAGCACGGCCGAGACGATCTCGCGCACCACCCGCGTGTCGAGCGCGCCCAGCGTCGCCGCGGCTTCCTCATCGCCGATTTCGCCCGCCGCCGGATCGTGCGCCGAAAAGAGCTGGTCCAGGAGCGAGAGCGCGTCGCGCATCGAGCCCTGCGCCTGCCGCGCCACCAGCGCGAGCGCGCCGTCCGAGGCGGCGACCTGTTCGGCCTGGGCGATCTCCCGCAGCCGCAGCACGATCTTCCCCAGCGGCACCAGCTGGATGTTGTGCCGCTGCACCCGGCTGAGGATGGTGGCCGGCAGCTTCTGCGGATCGGTGGTGGCGAGGAGGAACTTGATGTGGCCGGGCGGCTCCTCCAGCGTCTTGAGGAGCGCGTTGAAGGCGGCGCCCGAGAGCATGTGGACTTCGTCGACGATGTAGATCTTGTATCGATCCCGCGCCGGCAGGTAGCGGGCGGCCTCGCGCAGCGCGCGCACGTCGTCGACGCCGTTGTTGGAAGCGGCGTCGATCTCCTGCACGTCGACATCGTTGCCGGCGGCGATCTCGACGCAGGGCCCGCAGACGCCGCAGGGCTCCGGGTTCGGGCCGGCCAGCGCCTGGCAGTTGAGCGCGCGGGCGAGGATGCGGGCGCTGGTGGTCTTGCCGCAGCCGCGTGGGCCGGTGAAGAGGAAGGCGTGCGCCAGCCGGCCCGACTTGAGGGCGTTGACGAGCGTGCGGACCACGTGCTCCTGCCCGGTGAGGTCGGAGAACCGCTGCGGCCGATACTTGCGAGCGAGGACGAGATACGGAGTGGTCATTCGGCGGTTCCGCGCGGCCCGAAGATCCAGGCGCTCGACCGGAGACCGGGCACACGGTTGAAGCCGCTACCGTTGCTCCCTTCCGGGCCTGGCGGGTTCACGTCCCGCCGTCGCCCGGTCCCCGGTCCAGCGCCCGGATGCGGGCTGAAGGAACGGTCCCTCTACCACGAATCTGGGGACACCATACGCAACTCCTGGCCGGCCCGCCACGATTTTGGCACGAGTTGCGTATGGTGTCCCCGGATCTCCGGTGCCATTCTGGCGGGCATGCGCTTTGCCCCCCTCCTCCTGCTCGCGGCCGCCTGCGGCTCAGGCACCATCACCGCCGCTGGCTTTCCCGCAGCCTTCGCCAAGGCGGTCTGCGAACCGCAGGCGAAGTGCCGCGGCGAGGCCGCCTTCCTCGAGCAGCAGTGCGAGGGCGACTCCGCCTCGCTCTACGCGCCCGACCTCGCCAAGGCCATCGCCGCCGGACGGTCCACCTTCGACGCGCAGCAGGCCCAGGCCTGCCTCGACGGGCTCCGTGCGCGGGGCTGCGAGCGGACTCCGCCAGAGATCGATCAGGCCTGCGAGCGCGCGGTGACCGGCGCCATCGCCACCGGAGGATCGTGCAGCTGGCTCTTCGAGTGCGCCGCCGGCCGCTGCGAGCCCGACGGCCCCGGCGCCTGTCCGGCGAAGTGCGGCGCGGTCTCGGGCGAGGGCGCCTCCTGCGCGTCGCCCTGCGATCTGCGCGCGGGGCTGCGATGCATCGGCAGCGTCTGCTCGAAGCTCCACACCTTCGACCAGAAGTGCTCCAGCACCTCCGACTGCGCCCTCGCCCTCTTCTGCGACCCGCTCACCTTGAAGTGCGCCACCCGCTCCTTCCAGCAGGCCTCCTGCAGCGGCGACACCCAGCAGAGCGCCAACGAGCAGTGCGCGGCCGGCCTCTTCTGCGATCAGGGCAGCGCGGGCGGGCTCTGCCGCAGCAGGATCGCGCAGGGCCACAGCTGCACCGCCGCCAGCGCGGATTCGATCGCCTTTGCCTGCGCCGAGGGCAGCGTCTGCAAGGGCTTCAACTTCGCCAAGGCGGGCGCGAGCTGCGTCGCCTCGGCGCAGGTCACCGGCTGCGGCGACGGGCTCGTCTGCAGCAGCGGCACTTGCGCCGACAAGCCGGTGAGCGGCCCCTGCACGCAGAGCGGCGACTGCAAGGACGGCGTGGCCTACTGCGACGGCGCCCTCTGCCACCTGCTCAAGAGCGCGGGCGCGGCCTGTGCCACCTCCACCGAATGCGCCACCCGCTTCTGCGATTCGTCGTCGGGCAAGTGCCTCGAGTCGAGCGCCGCCTGCCACGAACCGTGATCCGATCGAGGACACGCGCCACCATCGCCAGCGCCTTCTAGCCTAGACTCCGCGCATGTCTCCCAACTCGACGCTGCCGGGCGAGGAGCACCGGACCACCCGAGCCAGCTGGCTGCGCGCGGCGGTGCTGGGGGCCGACGACGGAATCGTCTCCACCGCCAGCCTGATGATCGGCATCGCCGCGGCGGCGGGGTCGAGGTCCGCGGTCCTCATCGCCGGCACGGCCGGGCTGGTGGGCGGGGCGCTGTCGATGGCCGCCGGCGAATATGTCTCGGTGAGCTCGCAGCGCGACCTCGAGGAAGCCGACGTCCGCCTCGAGGCGCGGCAGCACAAGGCCGATCCCGAGGGGGAGCTTCGCGAGCTGGAGCAGATCTACCGGGAGCGCGGGCTCGACGCAGACCTGGCGAGGCAGGTGGCCGCGCAGCTGAGCCGCGGCGACCGGCTCTCGGTCCACCTGCGCGACGAGCTGGGCCTGCTCGAACACTCGCGGGCGCGCCCGCTGCAGGCGGCGCTGGTGTCGGCGGCGAGCTTCGCCTCGCTCGCGGTGGTCCCCATCGTGGCGCTCCTCCTCGCGCCGGCCTCGCTGCGGATCGCCACCATCGCCACCGTCTCCCTGGCGAGCCTGGCCGCGCTGGGCGCGCTCGGCGGGCATGCCGGCGGCGCGCCCATGCCCGCGGCGGCGCTGCGCGTGACCGTGGGCGGAGGCCTGGCGATGGGCATCACCGCGCTCATCGGGCGCCTGCTCGGCGCCGCCGCCCTCTAAAGGCCGCGGCGCCCAACTTGATTTGGCGGAGAGCGAGGGATTCGAACCCCCGAACGGTTGCCCGTCTCCTGATTTCGAATCGGACTTCGCGGATTTCGGCCCCTGCGGGCCGCTGTAGTTACGCCCACTTACGGTCCCCGATGAGGCCCCGTGACGCCCGCCTGCCTGAATGGCGCCTGAACGGCGGCGGGTCCGCGTACCTCCTCTTTCGTTGAAAATCGACGACGCGATCGTGCATTTTCGCCGACCGTGTCGTCGATCGTGTACCTGCCCGCAATGTCGCCGATCGCTGACAGTCTTACAACCACTGTGGTCCGTCTGGAAGCTGGCTCGTGCCCGATCGGCAGACCACACGCAGAGCGGATGGCCGCAGCACGCTGCGGCTTTTGGTCACCAACTCCTGGGCTCGACACGCTTCGAGGGCTGCGCGAGCCGCTGGCCGGCCGCCGGCCGCCAGCGCGAAACTCACCTTTCGAGCGATGCCGCGCACTCCGCCGACCGCTCTCCGAGCGCATCGACCAGCGAGGCGAGAACCTTGTGGGAGAGCCCTTCCTTGCGGGAGCGCCGCAGGAGCGCCGTCGCGATGTCCGGCAGCGCCGCGGCCATGCGTTGGACGCGCAAGCGAAGCTCCTGCTCCTCCAGTTTCAGCTCGGCAGCGAGCTTCTCCCATCGGTAGGCGCCGATCTCGCG
>JANXXR010000494.1 GCA_025350525.1 Deltaproteobacteria bacterium | reverse complement strand
CCTCGATGTCGGCTCATCGCATCCTGGGGCTGGAGCAGGTCCCAAGGGTTCGGCTGTTCGCCGATTAAAGCGGTACGCGAGCTGGGTTCAAAACGTCGTGAGACAGTTTGGTCCCTATCTGCTGTGGGCGTAGGAGGCTTGAGAGGCCCCGACCTTAGTACGAGAGGACCGGGTTGGACGGACCGCCTGTGTACCAGTTGTCACGCCAGTGGCACCGCTGGGTAGCAGTGTCCGGATCTGATAACCGCTGAAAGCATCTAAGCGGGAAGCAGACCTCAAGACTAGGCCTCCCGGGAGCAATCCCCTGAAGAGCCGTCGAAGACGACGACGTTGATAGGTCGGAGGTGTAAGCGCTGCAAGGCGTTGAGCTGACCGATACTAATCGCTCGTGCGGCTTGGTCGTTCTTCTCTTCTTGGCTTCATTCTTCATCAAGGCTTCATTGCAGAGACCAGGGTCGAGCGCGGTCTTTACCGCCCGCCGGCTCCACAATCGATAGACACTTCAACCGATAGACACTCGATACTTGCGCATATGCACCTCGCAGCGCGCGTCACCAGTGCGCTGCGAGGACAGGTTTTCCGGTGGGCCCCATCGGTCGCCAGTCGTCCAGGCACCCGTGTGGTCCCCCGAAAACGTTTTCCGGTGGCTACATCGGAGGGGTCCCACCCGTTCCCATCCCGAACACGGAAGTTAAGCCCTCCAGAGCCGATGGTACTGCACGGTTTCCGTGTGGGAGAGTAGGTCGCTGCCGGAATTTTTATCTGAATGCCCCGCCGTCCGAGGTTCCATCCTCCGACCGCGGGGCATTCGCTTTTTCAGCTCTTCCAAGCCAAAGCAAAGCGCACCACGGAGGCACGGAGGGCACGGAGAAAAGCCTTTGAGGGTTTGCTCGCGGGTGGCTGCGCTGCTGGTGGCGGGGCCACGAGCGGTTCGTGTGGAACTCTGCGCGCTCCGACCGGCCCAACCAAAAACCTCCGTGCCCTCCCGTGCCTCCGTGGTGCGCTTTTATTTTAAAGGACCTCCCGGAGAGGATTGCCCCACCCGGAGGGGGGCTATTTGACGGTGACGCGGATGAACTTCCGCTTGCCGACCTTGAGCAAATGCACGCCGGCGGGCAGCTTGGCGTTGGGGTCTCCGACGCGCTCGCCTTCGATGCTGACGCCGCCCTGCGCGATCAGCCGCCGCGCTTCCGAACCCGACGACGACAGCCCCAGCTGCGCCAGCGTCTTCGCCAGCGGAACGGAGTCGGCGCCGGCCTCGAGTGCCACCTCCTTCTCCTCGATCTGGTCGGGCAGCTCGCGCCGGGCGTGGACCTGCTCGAACTGCTCCTCGGCCAGCCGCGCCGCCTCGGCGCCGTGGTAGCGGGCGACGATCTCCTTGGCCAGCTCGCTCTTGGCAGCCTTGGGATGCCCGGCGCGCAGCGCGGCGATCTCGGCGAGGCTGCGGCGCGAGAGCAGCTCGAAGTAGCGCCACATCAGCCCGTCCGAGACGCTCATCAGCTTGCCATATTGCTCGCCCGGCGCCTCGTCGATGCCGACGTAGTTGCCCAGCGACTTGCTCATCTTGTCGCCGACGATCTTCCCCTCCACCTCGCGCGCGTCGATGCCCTCGAGCAGCGGCCCGGTCAGGCAGACTTGCGGCGCCTGCCCGTACTCCTTCTGCAGCTGCCTGCCGACCAGGAGATTGAAGAGCTGATCCGACGACCCGAGCTCGACGTCGGCCTTGAGCGCCACCGAGTCATATCCCTGCGCCAGGGGATAGAGCAGCTCGTGCAGCGCGATGGGCGTCTCGCCGTGCCACCGCTTCTTGAAGTCGTCGCGCTCGAGCATCCGCGCCAGCGTGTAGCGCGCGGCCAGCTTGATCATCCCCGAGGAGCCCAGCGGCCGCAGCCACTCCGAGTTGAAGCGCACCTCGGTCGCGCCCGGGTCCAGCACCTTGAAGACCTGCTTCTTGTAGGTCTCGGCGTTGGCCGCGATCTGCTCGTCGCTCAGCGGCGGCCGCGTGGTGTTGCGGCCGGTGGGGTCGCCGATCGAGGCGGTGAAGTCGCCGATCAAAAAGATCACCGTATGCCCGAGATCCTGGAAGCGCCGCATCCGCTCGAGCGGCACGGTGTGCCCGAGGTGCAGGTCGGGCGCCGTCGGATCGAAGCCCATCTTGATGCGCAGCGGGACTTCCTTCTCGTACGAGCGCTGCAGCTTGCGCAGCAGGTCCTCTCGGGTGTGCACGTCCACCGCGCCGCGGGTCACCTCCGCCAACTGCTCCTCGGGCGTCGCCTTCTTCAAAGCAGATGCAGGGCTCATTCCGGCAATTTCTCCTGGACGCGCACGATGCTGCGGGCGTGCCCGGTCTCTTCGTCGATGTCCACGATGGCCCCCTGCAGCCGCACGTCGCCCGAGCCCAGCTCGAAGGAGCCGTGCCGCTGGGTGAGGAACCGCTCGATGGCGGCCTCCTTGCGCAGCCCGATGACGCTGTCCCACGGCCCGCACATCCCCACGTCGGTGATGAAGGCGGTCCCGCCGCGCAGCACCCGCTCGTCCGCCGTCTGGATGTGCGTGTGCGAGCCCAGCACCGCGCTGACCCGGCCGTCGAGGTAGTGGCCGAGGGCGTTCTTCTCGCTGGTGGCCTCGCAGTGCATGTCCACGAAGATGCAGCGGGCCCCGCCTGCGCGAAGCTCGGCCACCAGCGCGTCGGCGGTGCGGAAGGGGTCGTCGAGCGGCTTCATGAAGACGCGCCCCTCGAGGTTGATGACGCCCAGCCGTCCGCCCGTCCGGGTCTCGAGGACGGTGTGGCCGCGCCCGGGAGCGCCCTGCGGATAGTTGGCCGGGCGCAGCTGCCGGACAAAGGGCTTGTCGAGGTAGCCGTTGATCTCGCGCTTGCTCCAGGTGTGATTGCCGCTGGTGAGCAGATCCAGGCCCGAGGCGAGCAACTCCTCGGCGGCCTCCGGCGTGATGCCCGCGCCGCCCGCCGCGTTCTCGGAGTTGCCGATGCAGAGATCGAGCCCGTGCCGGGCCCGCAAGAGCGGCACCAGGTGGCGCACCGCCGCGCGCCCCGGCTTTCCCACGATGTCGCCGACGAAGAGGAGCTTCATGTCAGATCCGGATCAGCCTCGCTTCGGTGCAGACCGCGGCGACGCGGCGGTCATGCTCGCCCAGCGGCACCTCTGGCACAAGCTGAACTTCGAAGACCAGCGCGACCGTCAGGGCCGGG
>JANXXR010000522.1 GCA_025350525.1 Deltaproteobacteria bacterium | reverse complement strand
CGTCGCGGAGCAGCAGCGGGAGCCCGCTCTCCTCCAGGAAACCGGCGCCGCCGTGGAGCTGCACCGCGAGGTCGCAGATCTCCCAGTCCCCCTCGCTGCAGAGGACCTTGGCAGCGGTCGAGAGCGCGGCCAGCGCGGCGGGCTGATCCTCCGCGGCGCAGGTCTCGTCGACCAGCGCCTCCATCGCGAAGGCGAGCGCCGCCATCCCCGCGAGCTGCTCGCGCACGACCTCGAACGACGCCAGAGTCCTTCCGAACTGGCGCCGGGTGGCCGCGTGCACCGAGGCGGCCTCCAGCGCCACCTGCGCGGCGCCGACGCAGCCCGAGGCCATCGCGGTGCGGCCCCAGGCGAGCACGTGGTGCATCTGCTCCATGCCGCGGCCCGGCTCGCCGATGATGCGGCCGCTGGGGACTTCGACGCCGTCGAGGTGCAGGCTGGTCGTCGACGAGCCGCGCAGTCCCAGCTTGTGCTCTTCGCCCGCCGCGGTCAGGCCGGCATCGGCCTTCTCCAGCAGGATCAGGCTGTGGCCCCGCCGCGCGCCGCCCAGCATCGGGGTGGCCGCGGCGATGGTGAAAAGGTGGGCGAGGCCGCCGTTGGTGACGTAGATCTTCGTCCCATCGATGCGCAGCCGGCCCGGCGCGATCTCGACTGCGCGGGTCGCGATGGCCGCCAGATCGCTGCCCGCGCCTGCTTCCGTTGCCGCGAAGGCCGCGATCTTCCTCCCGGCCGCGAGCTCCGGAAGGTGCTTGGTGCGCAGCGCCTCGCTGCCAAAGGCGATCAGCCCGCGGGTTCCCAGCCCGAGGTGCAGCCCCACGGTGGTGGCGACCGAGCGATCCAGCTCCGCCAGCGATGCGACCGCGCTGCAGACGCCCTGCAGGCTGAAGCCGGCGCCGCCGAACTCCTCGGGGATGGAGAGGCCGAAGGCGACCAGCTCTGCCAGCGCCGAGAGCACGCTGCCGGGGATGCGACCTTGGGCGTCGATCTGCAGCGGCCGGATCTCCGCGTGAGCAAGCCGCCGCACGCCGTCGCGCAGCGACTTGAGCAGCTCCGATTCCTCGGCGGTGCTGCCGGCGAGCCCCACTAGTGCGCGCCTGCCTGGATGTGCCTGCGGGCCATCTCCATCGCCCCGCCGACGGTGGTGACCGCCATCGCCTCCTCGAGCGAGATGTCGACGGCGAACTCCTCCGCCAGCATGGAGAGCAGCTCCATCGAGCAGACCGAATCGAGGCCCAGGTCCTCGCGCAGGCGATCCTTGGGCTCGATCTGTCCGGGGTGGAGGGTGCTGAGCTGGGCGATCATGTGCACGACGCGCTGATCGATCTCGGTGGGATTCATCGGGCGACCTCTGGGGGTAACGGGGGAAGGATGCGCATGCGCCGGTTCCAGGCGTCGGCGGTATCCAGGGTCTGCGCGAGGGGGCGGAAAGCGAGGCCCAACGCCGACCGCGCCAGGCTGGCGTCGATGGGGGCGCCGTGCACCACCAGGTCGGCGATCTCGCGCGAGAGCCGCGGGCGGCCGCCGGACAGCGCAGCGCGGCGCTCCTCGGCGTCGGCGAGCGCGATGGCCGCCGCGGCCGGCAGGGGCGGCGATGGCTGCGGGACGCGATACCGCGCCGCCAGCTCGCAGAGGAGCCCGTGGAGCCGATGGTTCCCGCCGGAGAGCAGCAGGCGTCGCGGCGGGGCGGGCAACTGGGCCAGCTTGACCAGCGCCAGCGCGACGTCGGCCGCATCGACCAGGTTGATGACGCCGTCGGGATGCGGCGGATCGACCCCGCGCGCCAGGCCGACCAGCAGCGCCGAGGTGCCGACGCGCAGATCCCACGCCCCGAGGCAGGCACCCGGGCAGGCGACCACCGTCTCGAAGCGCCGCTCGGCGAGGACCACCTGCTCCATCTCCCACTTGAGATCGTGGTAGGTGCCGAAGCCTTGCGGCGCGGAGTAGAGGTGGCGCTCGTTGGAGGGCCCGCCCCCCGGCGCGGGCGCGACCGTGGCCGTGCTGGAGAGGTAGATCAGGCGCCGGATGCCCGCCTGCGCCGCGGCGTCGAGGGCGTGGTGGAGCTGGCGCAGGCCGGTCTCGAGCGTGCCCTGGCCATCGAGCGAGAGGCGCGGATAGTGCCCCGCGAGGTGGAAGACGGTGGCGCAGCCCCGCATGGCGGCGAGCAGCTCGGCGGGCGAATCGAGATCGGCCGCGACCAGCGGGAGGCGGCGCTCGCGCAGGGCGATGACGTTGCTGCGCGCGCGCCTGCCGCAGCGCGGGACCTGGCCGGACGCGACCAGCGCGTCGACCAGGTTGAGGCCGAGAAATCCGCCCGCGCCAAGGACCAGGGCGCTCATGCCAGGCCTCCGTAGAGCGCCGCGCAGGCACGCCGCTGTACCTTGCCGCTGGTGGTTCGCGGCAGCGCGCCGGGGCCGAAGAGGCGGACCTGATCGGGCCGCACGCCCAGCTCTTCGAGGAGCCGCCCGCGGATGGCGCGCACCGCCGCTTCGTCGCCGGTGCGGCGGCGCAGCTCGGCCAGCACGATCAGATCCTCGGTTCCGGTCGCGTCGTTGGGCACGGAAAAAGCGGCCACCCCGCCCGGCGGCGAATCGACGGCGTCGGCCGCGACCCGCTCGATGTCGTAGGGCTGGAACTTGCGCCCGCCCTTGATGACCAGGTCCTTCTCGCGGCCGGTGATGTAGAGGCGTCCGTCGCGGATGACGCCGAGGTCGCCGGTGTGCAGCCAGCCGTCGCGCAGCGCCAGCGCGCTGGCCTCGGGATCGCGGAAATAGCCGGACATGAGCGTCGGGCCGCGGACCAGGATCTCGCCGGGCTCGTCCAGCGGCGCGCGCACTTCGATGCCGGGCAGCGGCTTGCCCACCGAGGGGACCGCGCGCCCGGCCACCTGGAGGTCCGGGCCGCCGTCGGAGAAAGCGACGCCCAGCGTGTTCTCGGCGAGCCCGTAGACCGGCAGCACCGTCCCCGGCCGGGCGCCGAAGCGCCGCTCGAAGCCGTCGATGGTCGCCCGGTGCACCGGCTCGGATCCGTTGAGCGCGCGGCGGAGGTGCGAGAGATCGAAGTCGCCCCGGGCCCTGCGCACCGCGAGCTCGTAGCCGAAGTTCGGGCCGACGGTCATGGTGGCGCGAGTCGCGGCCAGCAGCTCGAGCCAGCGCGCGGGCCGCAGCAGGAACTCCGCCGGCGAGAGCAGGTGGATGGGAAAACGGAAGAGCAGCGAGCAAAGGAGCACGCCGACGAGGCCCATGTCGTGGAAGAGCGGCAGCCAGGAGACCCCGAGGTCGGAGGGGCCGAGGCCGAGCGCGAGGCCCATCGCGTGCGCGCTGGCGATCGCCGCGCGGTGCGTGATGACCGCGCCCCGCGGCAGGCCGGTGGTGCCGGAGGTGAACTGGAGGAAGGCGGGCTGCTCGTCGGAGCTGTCGTCGGCGGGCGATTCGCCGGGGGCGGCGGCGCTGACGACGCGCGGTCCGAACCGGCCGGCCGCGGTGTAGTCCGGGTGCGCCGCGATGGCGGAGACGTCGGCGCACTTGACCTGCGCGGCGATCAACGCGGAGTTGCGCTCGCCCGCGGCCGCCACCACCGGAAAGGCCAGCGGCACCGGCGTCGCGCCGGCGAGCTGCGCGCCGAAGAAGGCCCCGGCGAAGCCGACGTCGTTGGGTTGAATCACCGCCACCCGGTCGCCGGGCCGCACGCCTGCCTCGCGCAGCGCCGAGGCCCATCGGCGCGCCAAGCCGTATGCCTCCGCGAACGTGAGCGTGTACGCGGAAGGTCCGCGGTGGAAAGTGAGCCAGGGGCGGTGGTCCGCCGCGCAGGCCTTCAGTGCAGCCGCAACCGTTCGCGCAGGCGGTGGCCCTGCCTCCGGTCCGCGGATCACGCCCATCATTCATCCTCCCCGGACGGATGGCGCGTAAGCACGGCGCGCGCCATCACACGGCGCACGCGGCGTGCGGTACGCGCAGCCCGGAGCGCGCAAAATCAGCGCAGCGAATCGCAGGCCGACGCAAGTTTTTCGGGACCTCGAGTCGGGCCGAGGGCCGTCGGGGGTACGCTGGCCTGCGGAGGAAGTGGGGCGCAGACAGCCGCGACCCGCCCGCTCACGCCGGCCGAGTGGCCTTCACGCGTTGCCAGACCCGGAGCACCTTCCCGTTCTCCGAGTACATCAGGCCATCCCGAGTGAACGCGAACTCGATGCCCCCTTCCGCTCGTCGTAAATGCACGCCATCCGCCTCGCGGGTCACGGTGAAGGATCTGGTCTCGTCGAAGATCAGCTTGTGAGAAGCCTTCGCCTCGGTGGGTGTCTCCGTGACCACAGTCCCCTCCTCGTATTTGTAGCTGAACCCGGACGGGTCGAGGACGTAGGTACCGTAGGTGGAGAGCGAAATCTTGCTCGCCGCCTGCG
>JANXXR010000510.1 GCA_025350525.1 Deltaproteobacteria bacterium | reverse complement strand
GACCGCTCTTCAACCTCAAGGGCGAGGTGGTCGGAATCAACTCGGCCATCATCAACGGCGCCAACACCATCGGCTTCGCCATTCCCATCGCGGTGGTGAAGCAGATCCTGCCGCAGCTCAAAGAGAAGGGGCGCGTGGTGCGCGGATTTTTGGGCGTGCAGCCGCAGGCCATCACCGCCGACATGGTCGATCAGCTGGGCCTCAAGTCCACCCGCGGCGCGCTGCTCGCCGACGTGGTCAAGGGCGGCCCTGCGGACAAGGCCGGCCTCAAGCCCGGCGACGTGGTGGTCGCGCTCAACGGCAAGCAGGTCAGCGACAACAACCAGCTGACCCGCGACGTGGGCGTGGTGCCGCCCGGACAGAAGATCAGCCTCGAGGTGGTGCGGGACGGCAAGCAGCGCCCGGTGGACGTGATGCTGGCGCCGCGTCCCGACGAGACCGACCAGGGCGGCCGCAGCGGAGCGCAGAGCAGCGGCGAAAAGGAGCAGGGCGACCTGCTGGGACTCTCGGTGGATGACCTGACCCCGCAGCTCGCGCGCCGCGTGCAGCTGGACCCGGCCACCAAGGGCGCGGTGGTGGTCGAGGTCGCGCCCGATTCGCCTGGAGCCGCGGCCGGCCTCGAGGGCGGCGACGTGATCGTCGAGGTGAACAAGCAGGCGGTGGCCTCCGCCGCCGATTACAAGAAGGCGTCGAAGGGCTTGAAGAAGGGCGACACCGCGCTCTTGCGGGTGAAGCACGGACAGGCCACGCAGTACGTCCCGCTGCGGATCAAGTAAGGGCGCTCAGGCAGCGACCTTGCGCGCGGGCTGCGGCCCCAGGCGCGGGGGCGTGCTGCGAAAACGCGACGGAGGCGGGGGAGTGCGGTGCTCCTCCTGCTGCCGCTCCGGAGTGCGGCCGTCCGGCGGCGTCGACGCCTTCTCGAACGGCAGGTAAGGGATGCCGGCGCGCTCGCCGGGAGCCGAAAAGCGGTTGCTCTCGGTGCGCGCGGCGGTGACCGCCTCGCCTTGCAGGCCGCGGCCTTGGGCGACGATGACCGTGGCCTGCAGCAGAGCCAGCGCGAGCGCGACCGCCGCCAGGCCGGACGTCAACACCGCGCCGAGATGTCCCTTCATCGGACCCCCTTCAGCCAATCTAAGACGGTTGCCGGCGGGATGCGAGGTGGGGCCCGACCATGGTCCTTTCCTTGACGGAGCGCGGCCCCGCACCTACCGTGCCTTGCATCCAGCCAGCGGAGCGCTCCCCGACGATGTCCAGCCGGACCGACAAGCATCCTTCCGAGCAGAATCCGAAGCAGCCCGCGGCCGTGGGCAAGTTCGACAAGGCCTTTCCGGTCTTTCTCGAAGGCGATCGCGGTGTGGCGAGCGGCATCGGCCGCAACATCACCGACACCGGGATGTTCGTCGAGACCCGCGAGCCGTACCCGCTGGGCACCCGCGTGCGGGTGACGTTCTCTGCCCAGGCGGGCGGCGCCGAGATGACGCTGGAGGGCGAGGTCCGCTACCAGTGCTACATCAACTTCTCCCGCGCCGACGCGACCCGCGCCGGAATGCGCGGGATCGGCCTCAAGTTCGTCGCCCCGCAGTCGCAGCCCCGCGGGCGCGGCACCGTCCACTAGCACCCATGCCGCCCACCAAGGCGGCGTGCTCGCCCTCGTCCTCGTTTAGGGACTCGGTTTCGGGCTGGGCGGGGCGCGTGGAAGGGACGTTTGGCGCCACTAGCGCCGCTCCGGATTTGCTGCTCCCCGCCGCCCGACGCTGGACGCGGCCCCCCCCCAAAAAAAAATTAATTTTTTTCCCAGGGGTCGTGACGGGTTCTTCCCGTCCGCCCTTCGTGCAAGATTTACAGTGCGGTCAGGGCAACTTTTCGTACAGTGCCCAATCCTCTTGGCGCGAGAGCAGGCGCCACTGTGGCCCCCGAGGATGGTTTGCGAAAGGGTCCACGCGCCCGTGCACCAGGACGTAGTCGTAATAGAAGCCGTCCACGTCGTTGCGGAACAGGTTGGCGTGCCACTCCCAGCCGGCCGGATGCTCCGGCGGCACCGTCTCTGGGCGATACCGCAGCGGCGACTGCGGCAGCTCGGCGAACGAAAACGAAGCTACGCCGCCCATCCGCGCCCGGTAGTAGGCGTGGAAATGCAGGAAGGCGCTGAACTTCACGTAGCGGGAGTTCTGGTCGAAGATCATCCCGATCATCCGCCGGCCGGGCCGCGCAAACGACAGCACCTCGTCGAAGGGGCCCACCTCGCGCTCGAAGTTGCGGATGTTGGTGAACGCACTCGAGGCGGAGTAGAGCGCCGTCGCCGCGGCGAGCAGCAGCGGCGCCGCGCCCTTCCAGCCGCGGGCGGGGCGCAGCAGCGCGGGGAGCAACAGCGCCACCACCAGCGCGTAGCGCTCGTTGAGCTGCCACATCCAGCCGATCGAGACCGGAAAGGCAAAATAGAGCAGCGCCGCGATGGCCGCCCAGACGGCGACCAGCCCGCGCTTCCACGGCTGCGCGTCGGGCTCGCGCGCCTGCGGCCAGGCGAGCAGCAGCGCCGCGGCGACCAGCGCCAGCAGGGCGTACTCGTCCTCGGGGCCGCGCCAGATGTCGAGCAGCGCATCGGACAGGTTGTGCAGCGCCGTGGCGGGCTCCTCGAAAGCCACCGTCATCGGCTGGCGCCAGCCCACCGACTGCGGGTGCACCACCGGACTGCCCCACAGCCACAACAAGCTGAGCACCACCACCGGCACGGCCCAGACCAGCTGCCGCGGCCACTCGCGCACCGGCCGCAGGCGGGGGAGCGCGATCGACGCCAGCGCCGCCGCCGGGGCAAAGAAGACGAAGGCCGACAGGTGCAGGTAGAAGAGCGCCACTGAGGCCAGCGCCAGGCGCATCAGCGTCCGCCGCGACGGCGCCTCTGCCTCGCGGACCGCCAGCGCCAGCGCCCAGAGCAAGAGCGGCATGGCCGCGACGTAGTTGAAGAAGCCGATGAGCAGCGCCTGGCTCCAGAAGAGCGTGCAGCCGAAGAGCGCGAGCCGGGTATCGGCCTTCAGGGCCCGCAGCAGCGCCCGCAGCGCATAGGGGAAGGCGACGGCCACGCAGGAGAGCAGCACCAGATTGGCGCGCTCGGCGGTGCCGAGCGGAAAGGCCAGCAGCGCGCCCACCAGGTAATAGAGGAGGTACTGCGTCTGCCCGAGCGCGAGCGTGAAGTACTCCTGCGACTTCCAGGCGGGGTCGAACCAGTGCCGCAGCGTCCCGATGGCCGCCACGTGCTGCGGCAGGTCGGTGAAGGGCAGGTGCGCGGCGCTCCACAGCGGCAGCACGGTGGCGGCGGCGCAGAGGCGCAGCAGCCATTTCCACAGCGGATGATCCTCGTCGGTCCTGTGCAAGGCGCCCGAGTTTAGTCTACGGTCGCGGACATGGCGACGTACGATCTGGTGGTCATCGGCTCCGGCCCGGCGGGCGAGAAGGGCGCGGCGCAGGCGGCGTACTTCGGCAAGCGGGTGGCCATGGTGGAGAAGGCCGCTCCGCACCTGGGCGGCGCCTGCACCAACACCGGCACGCTGCCGTCGAAGACGCTGCGCGAGAGCGCGCTGGCGCTGACCGGAATGTCCTCGCGCGGCCTCGAGGCCGCGGTGCTGGCGCTGCCCAGGCCCTATGCCGCCTCGACGCTGATGCACCGCGAACGCATCGTGGTGGGCGAGGAGCGCGAGCGCATCGCGCGCAGCGTGGACCACCACAAGATCGACCTCTTCCCCGGCTCGGCCGTCTTCGTGGACGCGCACACCGTCAAGGTCGGCGAGAAGCGTCTCGACGCCGACTTCTTCCTCATCGCCACCGGCTCGCGCCCGCACCGGCCGTCGTGGATCCCCTTCGACGAGGTCGAGATCTACGACTCCGACGAGATCCTCGAGATCGAGACCATCCCCGATTCCCTCATCGTGCTGGGCTCGGGCGTCATCGCCAGCGAGTACGCCTGCATATTCGCCGCGCTGGGCACGCACGTGACCCTGATGGATGGCCGCGACAAGCTGCTGGGCTTCCTCGACGCAGAGGTCGGCGAGCGCTTCGCCACCGAGCTGGAGCGGCTGGGCCTCTGGCTGCGGCTGGGCGACGCGCCGGTCCGGTGCCAGGTGGACGCGAAGACCCGCGTCTGCAACGTGACCACCGAGAAGGGCCGCACCGAGACGGGGGCGGCGGTGCTGGCGGCGGCCGGGCGCAGCGGCAACGTCCAGGGGCTGGGGCTCGAGGCGCTGGGCATCGCTCCCGACCCGCGCGGCAACATCGCCGTCAACGAGCACTTCCAGACGGCGCTGCCCCACATCTACGCGGCGGGCGACGTGGTGGGCTTTCCGGGGCTGGCCTCGACCAGCATGGAGCAGGGGCGGGTGGCCATGTGCCACGCCTTCCACCTCTCCTACAAGACGCGGGTCAATCCATTGTTTCCCTATGGCATCTATACCATTCCAGAAATCAGCTATGTCGGATTGAATGAGGAGGAATTGAAAGCCAAAGGAATCGATTACGACGTGGGCCGCGCCTTCATGCGCGACAACGCCCGCGGCGAGATCCTGGGCGCCGAGGGCGGGTTTCTCAAGCTCATCTTCGCTCTCGACAAGAAGCTGCTCGGCGTTCACGCCATGGGGCCGGGCGTGACCGAATTGATCCACATCGGCCAGATGGCGCTGCTGCAGGGCGCCACCATCGATCTGTTCATCGACGCGGTCTTCAACTATCCGACGCTCTCGGAGATGTACAAATACGCGGCCTATGACGGCCTGGGCGCATTGGCCCGCCGCGCTAAGGCGATTTCAGCGGCCTGATACCGGGCAGCCCGTCCACCTCGATCCAGATGGGATTGGTAATCGCATAGGGCGGAACCTGCCCCTGCACCACCGGCCAGAGCGCCTGCGAATTGCCCTGGGCATCGGTCACGCCGCGCACCGTGGCCAGGATCCAGTTGTCCACCGCGGGCGCAATGGGGATATCGACCGTCTGGCGATAGCGCAGCGTCTGCGTGGCGGCGAGCCCGCTCAGGTCGATGGAGGCAATGGCCAGGTGCGCGCCCTGCGTGGTGGTGTCGCCGGTCCAGAGGTCGATGCGCTGGAGCTTGCCCATCCAGGACGGCGCCTGCACGGTGATGGTCAAATGCAAGACCGGGCTGCCGGTGGTGAAATCGGGTTTGACCGTTCCTCCAATCAAAGTATCGGGGGCGCCAGCTCCGGCTGCCGGCGCCGCGATGGTCAAGAGCGGCCCGCCGCTGATGGTGACCCGCCCCGCTCGCAGCGCGTCGGTCACTTGCCGATCGGTGACCTGCGCCGGATCGTCGGTGCCGACCCAGAGAAGATTCCGGGGATATCCGACCTCGTGCACGCTGGCATTGTGCGAATCGGAGTTGCCGGTGGCGGTGATCCGCCTGGCGCGGTCGAGGAAGGAGAACCAGTCGAAGGCCGTCGGATGCGACGGCTGGGAGCAGCCGGCCACGCCCAGGCAGCCCTCGAAGCTGGGGAGCGGCGTGCCGTTCCAGACCTCCATCGTGTCCCAGGTGGTCATGAAGTCGGGCAGGTCGATCTGCGCCTGGAACGAGGCCGGGTCGAAGTGCACGGCGTCGAGATAGGCCATTCCGGTAGCGCGCGGATGATTGAGCTGCACGATGGGCGCCTCGCCGCCGGGCGTCAGCCGCGTCCGCGCTTCGGCGATGACCTGGGGAATGGTGCGGTTGTACCAGGCGAACCCGCCGGCGTTGACCGCGCTGGGCACGGGCAGCAGCGGAAAAATATTGAAGTGGCCGGTGGCGGTGGTGGTCAACTCCGTCCCGGCGATGGTGTGCATGAAGGGCGCGAGCAGGAGCGCCTTGGCGGTGGGCCCGAAGTCGCCGATGAACTCGTGCTCGGTGGAGACGGGGATCTCCACGCCCTCGCCCGCGAAGGCGCGAACTTTCAGCGAGAGCAGGTCGTCGCCGTCGGGGCTGTACTGCGCGTGGATGTGGAAGTCGCCCGAGAGCCAGTTGGTGCTGTCCACCACCCGGGTCAGCCTCTGCCTGGCGGCGACGGTGCCGCCCGCGGGCGCGGTCACGTCCTGCGTCGGCCGGTCGTACTCGAAGCCGCGCGAGAAGGTGACGCGCCAGGTCCCCGGGAAGACGGGCACCGAGGCGGTCCCGTCGGCGCTGAAGACGACGATGGGCTGGCGATCCCACGGCTCGCCCAAGGCGGTGGGAAGGTTGGGGCGCACGGTCCCGGTCGGCTCGAGCACGATCTTGGCAGGCAGCGGCCCGCCGGCGCCGTCGGTCGCCGCCACCAGAATGCTCGACTGCGCGCCGACCAAAAGGCGCAAGGTGGAGAGGCCTGAGGACGGCACCACGACGGTCTGGGCCGGGCTCGGCGTCCGGTCGTCGGCGATGGCGAAGGCGCTGAAGCTGCCGCTCGGCACCCGCGTCGCGAAGCTGCCGTCGCCGGCGGTGCGCCCGAACGAGACGGCCTGCGTCCCCGTGCTGTCGGTGAGGTGCACCCGCGCTCCCGAAACCGGCGCTCCCGCGGCGTCGGTGACCAGGCCCGAGACCAGCGGATCCGGATTGGCCACCAGCGCGCCGTGCGCCACCTGCAAGCTGCCGGTGTCGCCTGTGCCCACCGCCAGGGCGAAATGCATCGTCTGCGCCTGCCCGGCTGGAATGTGCAGCTGCGGGTATTGCCCGATGAGCACGTGCGCGAAGTTGATGATGGGCGAGAAGGGATCGCGCAGGTTGAGCAGCGAGTAGCTGATGTGCTCGCCGACGGCGGCATAGAACGAGGCGCTGGTGTTGAGGCGCACGGTGGCGTCGTAGGTGGGGTTGAAGTCGAAGCCGCTCTTGTCGATCCAGTGGCGCAGCCCGCGGTTCATCGCCATGCCGACGTAGGGAGCGGTGATGTCCAGCGCGGCGTCGCCGTCGTTCTGCAGGGTGAGATTGAAGAGCAGCGCGTCGCTGTCGGGGGCCAGCGTGTACTCGCGATAAAAAGTCGCGTGCAGCGGCGCGGGGGTGGCGGCGAAGAGGCTGGCCATGAAGGGCGACTCGGCGTCGTGGCCGGTGGCGCGGATCACCGCGGGCTGCCCGTCGGAGCCGTCGTTGACGACGGAGATGGCGGCGCAGTCGGGGGCGCGGAAGTTGAAGCCCAACCAGAGCTCGCCAAAGCGGCTCTCGCCGGCGGCGCCCGGCTCGCGCTGCCGATCGGCGGCGGCGATGGAGCAGCCGTACGGATCATAGCCGTCCGACGGGCGCGCGTCCTCGATGACGAAGCGCACCCGCGCGTTGGCGATCTCGAAGTCGCCCTGGCGGCCGCCGGTCGAGGGTCCGGCGATCAGCTCGCGCGGATCGTTGACCTGCCAGGCGGCGGCGAAGCCCGGCGCGGGCAGCGCGTGTCCGCCGTCGGGCAGGCCGCCGGGCAAGGTCTCGGGCGGGCTGGCGTGGCAGGCGAAGCAGAGCCCGGCGGCCAGCAGGAGACGGCGCATTGCGGGCGATGGTATCAGAGCGACCGAGGTCCGCCCCAGTGACGCCGCGCACAGTGCTCTGCCTCGCCCTGGTCGCCTGCAGCGATCCGCCCACGCCCGCGTTCAAGATGCCGCGCGACCTGGAGAGCCTGCGGGGGCGGCTCCTGCCTTCGGTCGAAGGGCACCCGATCGCGGAGGCGCGGACCTACCTGCGCGAGCGCGGTTTCGACTGCGCGGCGCCGCTGCCCTCGGCCGCCGACGCGCACGTCCATCCCTGCCGCGCCACGGCGCTGGACGCGGGCTGGAGCCGGTGGAGCGTGGTGCTCATCGAACGCTCGGGCCGCGTCGCCGACGTGCAGGTGCGCTGACTACTGCGAGAAGCCTTCCAGCTGGTAGTGGGCCTCGATGCGCTTCAAGGCCAGCACCATGGCCGCCGTGCGCATGTCGACTTCCTTGCCGATGCAGTAGCGCGTGGAGTTGTGCGTGGCCGTCCGCCGCGGCGTGTTCCGCGAGATGTCGCGGATGATGCGGTAGTTGGACTTGATGGCCTGCTCGAGGCGGCCGTTCACTTCCGTCTCGCTCCAGTGCTCCATGCGCTTGTTCTGGATCCACTCGTAGTACGAGACGGTGACGCCGCCGGCGTTGCCGATGATGTCGGGGATCATCTCGATGCCGCGCTTCTCCAGCACGCGGTCGCCCTCGGGCGTGGTCGGGCCGTTGGCGCCCTCGGCCACCAGCTTCACCTTCATCCGCTCCGCCACCGGGCCGGTGATCTCGCCGCCCAGCGCCGCCGGGATGGCGATGTCCGCCTCGACGTTCCACAGATCCTGCTTGCTGATCTGCTGCGCCTTGGCGTAGCCCGCCACCGTGCGGCGCAGGTTCTGCGGGTTGTCGTAGACGTAGGCGATGAGGTCGTGCACGTCGATGCCGTTGGGGTTGAAGATGGTGCCGCCGGCGTCGTTGACGGCGAGCAGCCTGGAGCCCAGCCCGCAGAGGATCTCGGCGGCGTTGCTGCCGACGTTGCCAAAGCCCTGCAGGATGAAGCTGCTGCCCCCGGCGGTGGTGCCGCGATCGGCGAACCACTCCTGGATGCAGTAGGCGAGGCCCTGCCCGGTGGCCTTGACGCGGCCCTCGGAGCCGCCGATGCGGGTGTCCTTGCCGGTGACCACGCCGCGCAGCTTGTGGCGCTCGCGCTCGCCGTCGGTGAACTGGCGCAGGAGCAGGCCCATGATGGTGCCGTCGGTGCCGACGTCGGGCGCGGGGATGTCGAGGTCGGGCCCGATGAGGGGCTTGAGCCGGTACATGTAGCGCAGCGTCAGCGCCTCCAGCTCCTCCGAGCTGAGGCTGCGCGGGTCGACCTTGATTCCTCCCTTGCCGCCGCCGAAGGGCACGTCGGCGATGGCCGTCTTCCAGGTCATCTCGGCGGCGAGGACCTTGAAGAGATCGAGCGAGACGTCCTGGTGGAAGCGGGTGCCGCCCTTGTACGGGCCGCGCGCCTGGTTGTGCTGGATGCGGTAGGCCTTGAAGCGCTCGGGCCGGCCCGGCACGACTTTATAGAGGCCCTTGCCCTTGAGGCGGACCACGCCCTCGCGCATGGCGACGTTGGCGCCGATCAGCGCCCGCCGCTTGAAGACGAAGCTGCCGTCGATGAGCGGCTCGAGGCCGTCGGGCAAGAGCTCGCTCTCGCCCAGGTCCTTGTAGCGATCCCACTCGCCCTGCGGCAGCGGCTGCAGGCGGGTGTGCAGCTTGAGCGTGACGTAGAAGATGTGCTCGTAGTCGGGCTCCTCGAGCTCCATCCGCACGCGCCGGTCGAGGCCGATCAGGTCGGCGGCGCGGTGGAAGACTTCCATCGCCTCCGTGTAGATGGTGCCGCGCTTCGGCTCGGTGGGGACGGGCAGGCGTGACGTCACGGGCGTTGCCTCCAGCGATGTTGTCGGCTGCTTGAGCGGGGCGCTTCCCTAGCCGCGCACCGGCGTCCTGTCAATGCGCGAGGCGTCACTCTTATGGCTTGTCGGCAGGCGGCGGCGGCTCGCCCTCGGGCTTCGCTTCCGGCGCGGCCTCTGCCGGCTTTGCCTCGGGCGCGGCCTCCGCCGGCTTCGCTTCGGGCGCGGCCTCTGCCGGCTTTG
>JANXXR010000492.1 GCA_025350525.1 Deltaproteobacteria bacterium | reverse complement strand
CGAAAAACGACTTCGCCTGCGGGTGGGCCTCCTCCCCCGAGATGGCCTGGAACTGCTCCAGCAGGTCCTTCTGCTTCTTGCTCAGGTGCGTGGGCACCTCGACCGTCACCCGCACGTGCTGGTCGCCGCGCTGCTGCGGGTTGCTGTCCTCGCCGGAGTTGGCGGCGAACTGCTCGAGCAGGTCGCGCTGCTTGCGCGAGAGCTTCTCGGGAACTTCGACGGTGACCCGGACGTGCTGGTCGCCGCGCTGGTAGCCGTTGAGGTGCGGGATGCCCTTGCCGCGCAGGCGGAAGACCTTGCCGCTCTGGGTGCCGCCCGGGATCTTCATCTTCACCTTGCCGTCGAGGGTGGGCACCTCGATGGTGCTGCCCAGCGCCGCCTGGGTGAAGCTGATGGGCACCTCGCAGATGACCTCGGTGTCCTCGCGGATGAAGATGGGGTGCTCCTGCACGTGCACCACCACGTAGAGGTCGCCGGGCGGGCCGCCGCGCTCGCCCGGCTCGCCTTCGCCGCTGAGCTTGAGCCGGGTGCCGGTGTCCACGCCGGAGGGCACTTTGACAGTAAGTATACTTTCGCTCTCGACCTTGCCGGCGCCGCGGCAGGTGGCGCAGGGGTCGGTGACGACCTTCCCGGTGCCCTGGCACTGGCCACAGGAACGGGAGATCTGAAAGAACCCCTGCGTCATCCGCAATTCGCCGGCGCCCTGGCAGGTGGGGCAGGTCTTGGGGCCGGTGCCGGCCTTGCTGCCGGTGCCGTGGCAGGTGACGCACTGCTTGTGCCGCGGGATCTTCACCTTGGCTTCGCTGCCGAAGGCCGCCTCGGTGAAGCTGACCTCGAGGTTGTAGCGCAGGTCCGCGCCGCGCTGCTTGCCGCCGCGGGTGCGCTGCCGCTGGCCGAAGATCTCGCCGAAGATGTCGCCGAAGATGTCGTTGATGTTGCCGGTGAAGCCCTGGTCGAACGGGCTCGGCCCGAAGCCGCCGGGCGCTTGGTGGCCAAAGCGGTCGTAGCGGGCGCGCTTCTCCGGATCGGAGAGGACTTCGTACGCCTCCGAACACTCCTTGAACTTCTCTTCGGCGGCCTTGTCGCCCTCGTTCTTATCCGGGTGGAACTGGATGGCGAGCTTGCGAAAGGCGGTCTTCAGGTCAGGCCCGGTGGCGGTGCGCTGCACTCCGAGGACTTCGTAATAATCACGCTTCTGGGCGGACAAAGGCGCTCCTCGGGGTGGCGAGCGGGCGATCGCCCGGGCCGCGTGTAACGTAAGCGCTGCGGGGAGGCTGTCAACACGGGGCGATCAGGTCCGCTGCGCCGCCCGCCGCCGGTGCCGGAGTACGATTGCGTAGCCGAGGAGTCCATTGACCAGCATGAGCGCGTTGGTGACCACGAAGACCCAGTTGTGCACCAGCCAGCTGTAGAGGGTGAAGCCCACCGAGGCGGCGATCTGGCCGAGGAAGAGCCAGCGCGAGACGCCTTCGCTCGAGCCCTCCTGCCATTGCTTCCACACCTGCTTGCCGATGGTCAGCACCAGGAGCACCGAGCTGACCCATCCGATCGCCTCTGCGCCCACCGGTCCAGATTGCGGCGTGGGCTCTTGCGCGGCAAGGGTCAGGGCTTGGCGGCGGCCTTCTTCTCGGAGTCGCCGCCGGAGTAGAGCGCGTCGGCGATGCGGTAGGCCGAGCCCTCCAGCCGCTGCACCGCCGCCTTGATCTTGGGCAGATCGTCGCCGCCCACCACCGCCTTGAGCGCCTCGAGGTCGGCGCGGATCTCGGCCATGTCCTTGGCGGGCAGCAAGGTGGAGTACTCCTCCAGCGCCTTCTCGGTGGTGTAGATGAGGCCGTCGGCCGAGTTCTTGACGTCGGCGACCTCCTTCTTCTTCTTGTCCGCCGATTTGTGCTGCTCGGCGTCGCCGATCATCTTCTGGATCTCCTGCTCGGTGAGGCCTGAGGAGGCGACGATGCGGATGGACTGCTGCTTGCCGGTGCCGAGATCCTTGGCGCTGACGTGAACGATGCCGTTGGCGTCGATGTCGAAGGCGACCTCGATCTGCGGAACGCCGCGCGGCGCCGGCGGGATGCCCACCAGCTCGAATCGCGCCAGCGTCTTGTTGTCGCCCGCCATCTCGCGCTCGCCCTGCAGGATATGCACGTTGACGATGGGCTGGTTGTCCACCGCCGTCGAGAAGACCTGCGCCTTGCGCGCCGGAATCGTCGTGTTCTTGTCGATGATCTTGGTGAAGACGCCGCCCGCCGTCTCGACGCCGAGCGAGAGCGGGGTGACGTCGAGGAGCAGGACGTCCTTGACCTCGCCCTTGAGCACGCCGCCCTGGATGGCGGCGCCGATGGCCACCACCTCGTCGGGGTTGACGCCCTTGTGCGGCTCCTTGCCGAAGAACTGCTGCACCACCGCCTGCACCTTCGGCATGCGGGTCATGCCGCCCACCAGGATGACGCGATCGATCTCCTTGGTGGAGACGCCCGCGTCCTTGAGCGCCATCTTGCTCGGGTCGACGGTGCGCTGGACCAGATCCGCGACCAGCTCCTCGAGATGGGAGCGGGTCATGGTCTCGGTCAGGTGCTTGGGGCCGGTGGCGTCGGCCGCGATGAAGGGCAGGTTGACGTCGGTCTCGGTGGCCGAGGAGAGCTCGTGCTTGGCGCGCTCGGCGGCCTCCTTGAGGCGCTGCAGCGCCATGCGGTCGCGGCGCAGGTCGATCTTGGTCAGCTTGACGAA
Organism: Deltaproteobacteria bacterium; assembly: GCA_025350525.1. Lineage (GTDB taxonomy): Bacteria > Myxococcota > Myxococcia > Myxococcales > 40CM-4-68-19 > 40CM-4-68-19. The sequence continues at coordinate 147 of JANXXR010000492.1, read as the reverse complement.
CTTGTCGTTCAGGTAGTCGACGATGCGCTGGTCGAAGTCCTCGCCGCCGAGGAAGGTGTCGCCGTTGGTGGCCTTCACTTCGAAGACGCCGGAGTTGAGCTCCAGCACCGAAATATCGAAGGTCCCGCCGCCCAGGTCGTAGACGGC